>JBAVJG010000378.1:0-6941 GCA_049687655.1 Anaerolineales bacterium
TATGCCCAGTCCCTGAGCCGTACGCCTGAACAGGTCAGCCAGGGCGAAGAACTCTTCAATGAAAATTGCACCGATTGCCCAACCGACTTTTTCACGAACCAGGCAGAGATGGCCACCCTTTCAAGGATCGAACTACTCGACATGTTGGCAGCAGGCAGTCAGGGACTCCCGGCGCTGGGCGAGTCGCTCTCAGAGGATGAACTGGGCGCAGTGGCTGCTTACCTGCGGTCCCTGAGCGTTGACGCTTCATCGCTGGCTGCTGAGCCTGCCTCCGCTACCGAATCAGAATCCGAGCCCTCAGAATCATCGTCAGCCGCCGGGACACCGACCGGTGGCGAACAGGCTAATGCCACGCCTGAAGCGGCGCTTGTCCCGATCGGTTTCGGTCCCGTCAGTGGAACCCTTGTCAATGGCAGTGGCGGGGATGTGCCATCGGGAGCGACGATCACGCTACATGGCTTCGAGCATTCAACGGATCCAAACAGTACACCCCAGGAAGTGGTTACAAAAACGACGCAAACAGATGCAGACGGCGCATTTACCTTCGAAGATGTTTCCTACCCCGAAGGGCGCATCTTCCTGGTCGAGGCAAGTTATAGAGATATCGTCTTCCAATCGGACCTGGTCGTCAGCGAAGCCGGCACGGACGAGCTAACCATCCCGGACATCACAGTGTATGACAGCACAACGGACAGCAGCGGGCTGGTGGTGGAGCAGTTACATCTCAGCTTTGACATGGCTGTGGAGGGCGGCGTACAGGTCTTTGAATTATTTACCATCAGTAACCTGAGCGACAAAGCCTACGTCTTTGCATCAGATGGAAGCAGCCTGCCCTTCATGCCCCTGCCGGAAGGCGCGATGGACATTGGCCTGGAGCTGTCGCAAGACAGTGCTCCCCTCATGCCGACCGAAAGTGGCGACTTAGCCATTCCTCCCAGTCAGGATTTCTATTCCATCATCGCCTATTTCAGCATGCCTTATGATAAGTCGCTGGAACTCACGCAGACTTTGGAGCTCCCAGTCAGTTCGGCGATAATCATTGTGCCAGAGGGCATCAAAGTGAAAAGCGATCTACTGACCGATGAGGGCACTCAGCCAACCCAGCAAGGCTTCAACGTTCAAATGTTTTCAGGCACTGCCTTCAGTGCTGGAACGCAACTTGAAATAACGCTGTCCGGGAAAGTCAGTTCAACCGGAGAAGGCGCTGTCACTGATAACCGGCAAACGCTGTTGATCGGCGCAGGTGCTTTTGGTGTGGTCCTGATCCTGGCAGGTGTCTGGATGTTCCTGCGCGATCGGGATAAAGGAGAGGATGATTTCGAGGATGTCGAGGAAGAGGAAGATGCATTTGAGACCACCGAAGATGTTATGGATGCCATCCTCGCCCTGGACGACTTACACCGTGCCAAGAAGATACCCGATGAGGCCTATCAGCAACGCCGGGAGGAGTTGAAAGCAAGATTGAAGGAATTAGCATAAATACCTGTCCTTCGACTGCGGGTTTTGATACGATGGAAAAGCACCATCTACTCAATCCTCCGCTCAGGACGATAGAAACCTATGATTGAAGTCAAAAAACTCGTCAAACGTTTTGGATTGAAAACCGTGTTGCGCGGCGTGGATTTTGAAGTCCAGCCGGGTGAGTTTGTAGCCCTGCTCGGTCCTAACGGCGCGGGCAAGACCACCTTCCTGCGCATCCTGGCTTCACTCTCACGCCCCTCCATGGGACATGTGGGCATTGCCGGTTTCAACCTGCCTAAAGAGGCTGCGGCTGTGCGCGCCCGTCTCGGCGTAGTCTCGCACTTGCCCCTGCTCTACGAGGATCTGACCGCCGAAGAAAATTTAACCTTCTTTGCGCGCATGTACGGTATTAGGAATTATGAAGCACGCATTACGGAAGTACTTGAGATGGTTGGCCTCGAAAAACGAAGAAAAGACCTCGTCCGCACTTTCTCGCGCGGCATGCAGCAGCGACTGGCAATTGGCCGCGCCGTTCTGCATGACCCGGATGTGATGCTTTTCGACGAGCCTTATACCGGCCTCGACCAGGACGCTTCGACCATGCTGGACGGCGTGCTACAGACCGTCGCTGGGCAGGGACGCACCGTGGTAATGACCTCCCATGACCTGGCGCGAGCCGAAGACCTGGCTACCCGCTTCGACATTCTGTCACGTGGCGTGATTACAGCTTCCTCCACACGCGCTGGACTCGGCCAGGGCAACCTCTTGACATTCTACAAGCAGGCGTTGGCAAACTGACATGGCAGAACAGACCCTGACCGCCCCCCGCCAACCGGCCAAATCCAGTTACTGGAAAGCCATTGCCGCCATCGCCTGGAAAGACCTGGCTGCCGAGCTGCGTTCGCGTGAATTGCTCTCGGCCATGCTGGTCTTCTCGCTGCTGGTCATCCTGATCTTCAACTTTGCCCTCGAACTGGACATTGCCACGCGGCGTTCGGTCACGTCCGGTGTGCTGTGGGCTACATTCGCCTTTGCGGGCACGCTCGGGTTGAACCGTTCCATGGCCATCGAAAAGGACCGCGGTTGTTTGGACGGTCTCCTGCTCGCGCCGGTAGATCGTTCTGCCATCTATTTCGGAAAAGTTATCAGCAATCTGGCCTTTATGCTCATCGTGGAGGCCATCGTCCTGCCGATCTACAGCGTGCTGTATAACGTGAATCTGTTCCAGCCTGGGTTGTTGCTCGTCATCCTGCTGGGCTCGATCGGCTACGTTGCCGTTGGGACGTTGCTCTCCAGCATGGCCGTGCAGACCCGCACCCGCGACGTTTTGCTGCCTATTCTGCTTTTCCCGGTGGTCGTGCCGATCCTGATCGCCGCCGTCAAAGCCAGCGGAGGCTACCTGACAGGGGCCCCCATGACAGACATCCTGCCCTGGCTCAATCTGTTGATCGTCTATGACGTCATTTTTACTGCAATCGCTTTTATGGTTTTTGATTACGTTGTAGAAGAGTAACCGCCTGGGCAATGTTTCATTTGAAAAAATACCCGAAATTTGGGGTGTTGTCAAACAACTTATAGGAGTAAACATGCAAAAGAAACCCACCACCTTACTCGCCCTCGATATTATCTCCCTCGTCCTGCTGGGCATATCCGCATACCTGGCGCTGGTCTTTGCCCCCACCGAAGCCGTCATGGGACAGGTGCAGCGCGTGTTTTACTTCCACGTAGCCACCGCCTGGGTCGGCATGCTGGGCTTTGTTGCTGCGGGCGTCTCCGGCATCGCCTACTTGCGCAGCGGTGACCTGAAATGGGACCGCGTTGAAATAGCCGCTGTCGAGATCAGCCTGGTCTTCTTCTTCATCGCCATCGTGCTTGGTTCCATCTGGGCCCGCCCCGTCTGGAACACCTGGTGGACCTGGGACCCGCGCCTGACCACCGCCGCCATCACTGAACTGATCTACATCGCCTATTTCATGCTGCGCCAGGGCATCGAAGATCCCGACCGCCGCGCGCGTTTTGGCGCTGTCTATGCGTTGATAGGCGCGGTTAGCGTGCCCATCACCTTCATGGCCATCCGCCTGTTCCGTACCATCCACCCGGTGGTGATTGGCACCGAAAGTGCCGAAGCCCAGGGTGGCTTTAGCATGACGGGCGATATGAAAGTGGCTTTCTTCTTCGCCCTGTTCGCTTTTACTGTCATCTTTGTCGATCTGTTCTGGAACCGCATCCGCATGGGTACGCTAGCTGATAAGGTCGAGCAGCTCAAACTAAAGGTTATGCAATAAGAGGCATACATGTTGTTTTTAGAGACCCCTCCCGATACATCCCAATATATGGTTGCCGGATATGCGATCGCCTTCGGCGTGATGCTGCTATATGTCGCCAGCCTGTTCATCCGCTCCCGCAACCTGAACCGTGATTTGTCCATGCTCGAAGAGATGGACAAATAGGACTTACGCAGCTAAATAGGCCCAAAATAACCATTGCACGAAAAAAAGAGTCCGCTATAATGAAAGGGGACTCTTTTTTATAATAATGGATGGGACACGGTTTCGGCTTGGATACGTTTTATTGGCGATGAGCATGCTTATCGTCCTGACGGGAAGCGCATTCGCTTTTTCCCCGAGATTTACGCTGCGTGCCAGTCTCGACACACCTCCCGGCCCCGACCGCTACGCATCCATCCTTGTTGATTTCACAATCAATACCTGGTGGATGGCTCGTTTCGACGACAGATCGCTTGCCTGCGAGATTGTCACCGATCATGAGGGGCTTCCAACTGTAAACGATGTTTACACTGAATGCGGCGAGGATATCGCCGATGAATGGTTCGATCAGGAACTTTGTACTGAGAACAAAACCAAAGATTGTGACGGATATTATTTTTATCTGATCGGTTCCGTTCCCACCCAGCGAGAAGTGGCAGTTGAGCTACCGGAAGCAAAAGCCTGGGTGGACCTTGAAGATTGCTCCCCTCTGACAACCGTAGCTACAAATCTATGTGAGTATATGCCGCTGCTGGTGATCACCGGCGAAGAACCCTTGCCGAACGAGGAGATCACCCGCATTGGCGGGCGCATCGACAGCCAACCTTTCACCTGTGATGACCCCTGCCACATCCGGCTTGCACCCACGGACGAAGACGGCGTCATTGTGGAATTCTGGGCATACTCCAGCTATGGCGACAGCAGCGAAATCTTCTCGGCGCAAGTGCGCGTGGCGGAAGATAACGAAGGCAATCCCGACCAGACTTACATATATGTAGATGTTCTCAGCAGCCAGTGGATTGGCACCCCTGTGGCCAGTTGCGCCGAATCATGGGATTCATTCCCACCCGTGGGAGGGCCACCCTTTTGGCTGACCACGCCTAAACGTGCTGAGGATTTGAACACTGAAATTCCCTATAACTACCTGGCCGCCAATTTGATTTCGGCTGGTGCCGTGGATGCCGGCAGCTGCGATAACGGCGGCCTGCTCCTGGATACTTATGGAGCCAACGCCTGCGGACTGGATGCCGCCCGCTCGGATGTGATCGAATGGCAAAACCGTTTCGACAGTCTGATCCTGGAAGTCGCCCAGGAGACCGGCGTCCCCGCGCAGATGCTCAAGGCATTATTCGCACGCGAAAGCCAGTTCTGGCCGGCCTTGTTCCAGGATAGCGACATTGGCCTGGGACAACTCACCGAGGACGGCGCTGATACAACGCTTTTATGGAGTTCATCCTTCTTCGACGAGTTTTGCCCGCTGGTATTACCCGCTGAGCGATGCGAGAAAGGCTATCTGCATATTTCGGTTGAGGAAAAAGAACACCTGCGGCTGGGACTGATCAACACCGTCAATGCCACCTGTCAGGATTGCCCGCTTGGTATCGATCTTTCGCAAGCGGATTTCAGCGTCAGTGTATTTGGACATACCATGCTGGCGAACTGCGAGCAGGCCGGGAGGATTGTCCGCAACGTCAGCGGGCGCGTTCCCGGTGAAATTGCCAGCTACGAAGATCTGTGGAAGTTTACCCTGGTCAACTACAACGCCGGGCCGGGATGCCTTGGAGAAGCCGTTCAGGCAACTCGAGATAAAGGCCAACCCCTTGAATGGGAATTTGTGTCCGCCAACCTGAACGGGATTTGCAGCATCGCAGCCGAATACGTGGACGATATCAGCCAATAATTCAACTACGCAACTCCTGAATGAGTTTAATTGACAGTGGAGGCACAATGATAGCGCCTCCACTGTTTTTTATTCAGTCTCCGGCCAGGTCGACTTTGCCGCACTCGCAAACCTGTGCTAAACTTGGAAAAATATTGCTAGAATCCCCGCCAAAGGAGATCCCATGCTGACCCTCGTCGAGAAAATCTTATTTGTAATCGCTGTTCTCAGCTCGCTATATTTTACCTGGCTTGGCGTACAACGCATCATCAAGATCATCGGACGGGGACAAGGCAAGCCCGATTGGTCACTGGCATGGAAACGATTGTGGGAGGTGGCGCTCAAGGTCTTGACCTTCCGTACTTTGCTTCGCTTCCGACTCATCCCGAGCCTGCTCCACCTGCTGATTGGTTGGGGCTTCCTGTACTTTGTTCTCGTTAATGTAGCCGAACTATTACAAGGTTACATTCCGGACTACCGCTTTCTCCAGGGGACGGGAGCGTTAGGCAACACCTATCGACTGCTGGCCGACATCTTCACCCTGGCGGTAATGCTAGGGATTGTTGGGATGGCAATCCGCCGCTTCGTGTTCAGGCCGTCCGTGCTGACAGTACGCGAGTCGACCACGCTCGATCCGCGTGCGAGGGCAGGCATCAGACGCGATTCCGCAATTGTGGCAGCCTTCATCTTCATCCATATTAGCGGCCGGTTATTGAGCGAATCGGTCTTTTTGGCGGGAAACGGCCCGGATGCCTGGCAGCCGTTTGCGACAATGGTAGCAGGCTTATGGTCTGGGATGAACGAGGGGACTCGCAGTGTGTTGGAACGCATCGGCTTCTGGATGTCGATCGGGTCCATCGTTGCTTTCCTGCCCTATTTCCCATACACCAAACATGTGCATCTATTCTTTGCGCCGATCAATTTCCTGCTCAAGCCGGAACGCAAATCCATCGGCCAGTTGGGGTATGTGGACTTCGAAGATGAGAGCATCGAGCAGTTTGGCGCGACCAATCTGGAACATTTGGGCTGGGAACAGCTATTGGACAGCTACGCCTGCATCATGTGTAACCGCTGTCAGGAAGTCTGCCCGGCCTACAACACCGGCAAGGTACTGTCGCCTGCCGCGCTGGAGATCAACAAGCGTTATTACCTGAACCACGAAGAAGGCACGGCTTTTGCAAACGGGGAAGGCAGCAAACCGTTGACTGAGTTCGCCATCAGCGAGGAAGCCGTGTGGGCCTGTACGGCTTGCGGCGCGTGTGTGGACATCTGCCCTGTGGGCAACGAACCCATGCGCGACATCCTCGACATCCGGCGCTCGTTGGTCTTGATGG
>JBAVJG010000379.1:0-4300 GCA_049687655.1 Anaerolineales bacterium
GCCATAAAGGGCCTGGTCTGCGCGACCAGGCCCTTTAGCAAGAGCAGATGCGGAACCTATTTCCAGGGAAATGTGGACATCATCGTGTCAAACACTGCCGATTCTGCGGCCTCGTTGAACTCCGGGCGAGGCGGATCGAAATTACCAGGGGCTGAATAACTCAATATGAACGTCAGACTCACACAGGTGCTTTCAGATGTATCTTTGACTGAATAAGCAACATATTGCTGGAAGTTACCAGCACCACCGTCTCCACCCGTCTCTTTCTTGAAGGTAATTTCATTAAAGGTCACATCCACAGGCGTACTGGGATCGGGATTCGAACTCAAGCAGTCCCCACTCCCAGCAGGACTTGTTTCGATCTCAAGAGATTTTCTATTCAGGTTCGTTCCCGGTGTGATCGGCAAGGTTATCGTCTTATTCGTAAAGTCGACTGATGACCCCTGGGGGAATTTTATTGTAAAGGGATCTGCTGAGTCACTATATGTGCTCCAACCGCTGGTTGACGGGCCAGCCGGCGCGCCCGAACCAACGATGACCGGATGCCCCCAAATGGCGCTGTCACCCGTAGGAGAACCGTAGGCCGACATGTACAGGATAAATTTGACATTCTTCCCGGCCAGCCAATCCAGGTTGATATTCGCACTGTAGGTCAACCTTTCGTAACGCTCACGGAAGGTCCACAAGGTGTGGATCGGGCCGCTCCCGATCTGATATCTGAGACTGAAGGCAACATAGCAAGAATTTTGACCATACTCGCATCCAACAGTCGTCTGGAACCGGTCACCTTTTTTGACAGAATATTCCGGATAAATTCCCTGGATGAAGCCATTTCTAACATTATTTGGCGAAACCAGGAGCCCCGGGTTTGAAGCAGTAACATCGTTCTCGAACTTGGGAGCGGCCTGGCTAAGCACAGAGCCATTCGGATCGCCAGCCGACCCGGGGAAGGTTAACGCGCCGGCGCCGCTAGACCAGGTCGCCTTGTCTGCGTTGGCAGTGAAATCATAGGTAACTGAGGGCGGGGTAACTACATTGATCTGGGCAAATATGGGCACACCGCCTGTCCAACCGACTCCAAAGCGCTCACCAGTACCGTTGTCCAATTTCCAGTAGCTGAGATGTTTCCCGGGGGTTGCCGGAGCAACCATGTCTGTGATGGTCAGATCGACATGCGACCAGGGTGGCACCGGGGCTGTCAACTTGTGGGTCGTGGCCACACCGAAAGCGTCACCATTGGTAAGGACCAGCTCGTAGTCCTTTGTCCATGTGCAGGTGCCGGTATTTCTAACCTGCCACGTCTTGGTGAATGTATCTCCCGGCGCAAACCGGGAACCGTCTGGCACGGTCACATCCCTGATGAATTGCGCCCGGTTACAAGCGTAAGAATGGGCAGCGCCTGCGCCCACCGGGAACGCGGCTAAAATTAACATAACTGACAACATTACTGCTACCAACTTAACCTTCATTTTCATCTTTGCCTCCTGTGAAACCCTGCTATTATGAAGATTGGATTAATAATGCTTACACGCTATAACTAGTATAGCTTAATTTCGCATAAGTTCAATGCCTAATTTTGGGTTATTTTCCTTATAATGAGCATAATGACACGTATTATTTTGCATCTCGATCTGGACGCCTTCTATTGTGCGGTCGAAGAAAATCAAAACCCCGAACTGCGCGGTAAGCCTTTTGCCGTGGGAGGCAAGCCCAGCGAGCGCGGCGTGGTCGCTTCCTGCTCGTATGCGGCCCGGGTTTTCGGCGTCCGTTCGGCCATGCCCATGTCTCGCGCACTGCGGCTCTGCCCGGGACTGATCATCGTGCCCGGTCGTCATCACCTGTACAGTCACGTATCGAAACAGGTGATGAAACGCCTGCGGGATTTGACTGCGCTGGTTGAGCAGATTTCCATCGACGAGGCCTTTCTGGACATCTCCGACCTGAGCGACCCTTCGGAACGCATCGCACGCGGACTTCAGGCCGCCATCCGTGACGAGTTGAATCTACCCAGTTCCATCGGGATCGCGCCAAATAAACTAGTGGCGAAGATCGCCACCGAAGTCGGGAAAAAATCCGCAAAGGGAGATAAACCTCCTTTCGCGCTGACAGTTGTCCCACCCGGAAAAGAAGCGGAGTTTCTATCTCCTCTACCCGCCAACATGCTGTGGGGCGTCGGTCCGAAAACGTCCGCCCGGCTGAGCGAGTTAGGAATCCACACCATCGGTGACATCGCTCGCTGGCCTGAAGAGCAACTGGTCCGCCTGTTTGGCGAAAACGGCCGGGATATGGCCAGGCATGCCCGGGGCCAGGATGAACGCCCGGTGGTGACCGAGCGCGAGATCAAATCTATCAGCCAGGAAGTCACCTTTTCGCGCGATGTGCGTGACGATAAGTCCCTTGAGAAGACCCTGGTCAGACTCTCGGCGCAAGTCGGAGGCCGCCTGCGCAAGAACGAGCTGGCCGGTACAACCGTCAAATTGAAAATCCGCTGGCCCGACTTCACCACCCTGACACGGCAGGTCACGCTTCCCGGCACAACCGACAATGACAATGAGATCGCGGAAACTGCGCTGGGGCTGCTGAGAAAGATCCGTCAGCCCGGGCAGGCCGTGCGCCTGATCGGTGTGGGCATCAGCGGCTTGGGCAAACCCATGCGCCAGTTAGAATTATGGGAAACGGGGGCAGAAAAGGAGCGTAAACTGCAGGAAGTCCTGGATGAATTGAGAGAAAAATATGGCGACAATGCCATCAAGCGAGGAGATTGACATGGTAAAGACAGCTTCTATCCAATTGAGCACGCGCGGCAACGCAGACGTACATGACATCACAACGGAAATTGCCCAAGTAGTAAACGAGAGCGAGCTAGAGAATGGCACAGTGACGATCTTCTGTCCATCCTCCACCAGCGCCTTAACAACCATCGAGTATGAGAGCGGCTGCGTGAGCGACCTGCAGCGCCTGTTCGAGGAAATCATTCCGCAAAATCGGGAGTACGCTCACAATGCCAGGTGGCATGACGGCAACGGGCACAGCCATATTCGCGCCGCGCTGCTTGGCCCATCCCTGACCATCCCGTTCGTTGGTGGAGATCTGACACTGGGAACCTGGCAGCAAGTCATCTATGTGGATTTTGATGTCCGCTCACGGCACCGGGAACTTGTCCTGCAAATCATCGGAGAGTAGGTAGAGTGTAATAACGGCTTTAGTCGCCTATTGCAAAGAAAATAACGACTATAGGCGTTACTGCAAAAGACTATCGAGTTATTGAAAGAGGTCCAACAAATGAACTGTTACTATCATCCCAACCAACCCGCCGTCGGCATTTGCAAGCACTGTCAGCGCGGAGTGTGCATCGCCTGCGCAGCGGATGTAGACGATAGCCTGGCCTGCAAGGACCGCCACGAGAATCAGGTACGCGACATGAATATGATGGCAGAACGCAACCTGCTGCAAGCCAAGCGAGTCGGTTCCAACTATCGTCGCAATGCCGTCTTCTATTTTCTAAGCGGGGCCTTGTTCGCTGGTTTCGGTCTTTATCAGTATCGTTATGCAGGCTTGCAGGCTCTGTTTTTAATATTCATTGGTTTATTTCTTCTGTACGCTGCCATTGCAAATTTCCTTGAAAGCAGGAAATATAAGTAACAGGATTTACGCAAAAATACGGAGGAAGCCCGAAAATAAGGGGGCGTGCGTTGCACGCCCCCTTATTTTCGGTATCTTTTCGCAATGTGCGTAAGTCCTAAGTAAGAAACTCTGCAACTATATCTGTGTCATTGCGTAAGTATTGGTAGAACATATACGAAAGGAGTACGCAATGAACACTGACTATAAACAACTTACACGCAGCATATCCAACCGCATGATTGCCGGTGTGTGCGCCGGGCTGGGCGAGTACCTGAATATCGACCCGACTGTCGTCCGTTTACTGTTTGTGCTGGGATTCTTCCTCACCGGTCCTGGCATCCTGATCGCTTACCTGATCATGGCCGTCATCGTTCCCGAGCCTGTGCAAGTCCAGTAAAGTTGGCGAGACTTGTCAAAGCCCACGACCTGAACTATAATCCCGCTTTGCGGGATAATCCCAAGGCTTTGGAGTAATTCCGAAGTCTCGGGCGCGTAGCTCAGCCGGTTAGAGCGCACGGTTCACATCCGTGAGGTCGTGGGTTCGAGTCCCTCCGCGCCCATAAGAGTCACCGTCTTTCGACGGGGGCTCTTTTTTTATCCCATCCGCGCCCCCACAGGGGGGATGCTAAGGTCGTGGGTTCGAGTCCCTCCGCGCCCATAAAGCCCTTATATGAAC
>JBAVJG010000380.1:0-17336 GCA_049687655.1 Anaerolineales bacterium
GCCAATAACCCTTAGCGACAAATGATTCCCCTTGAACAAGAGGTTTCCCGTAAAATTGCTATCCCTAGGGTATGGGAAATCGGGGTAAATTTCAAGCACTTGTATGTAAATCGTCAGGGCTTTCTAAAAGTCAACACCTTTTTCAATCTGAAAATCGAATCAATGTCATGCTGAGCGTAGCGAAGCATCTCTTCCACCGAGTGGGAGACTCTTCGGTCGCAACGAACGCTCCCTCACACCGTCCCGGTGTCCTTCGGGAGAGCGACACGTCTGATACATTAAGAAATCCCTAATGTGCCAATAACTGAAACCTTTGTGTTCTTAGCGGGCTTTGCGTTTCAATGTGCTCCGTGATCCATTTTCAATTCAGCGTTGCTCAACAGGCTGAATGTTCCAACTGGCTTCCGAAACGCTGATACTGGTCAGGTTCCCCGGCCAATACAGGTGTGACCAGTAGCTGGCCCCGCGCAGTGTGGACGGATTTCTCCCAGTGGTTACAACGATGTGATTAGGCGTGTAATGGGCGAAATAGGTTTCGCGGTTGACCTGCCCGCGTCCCATGGTGGGGTCCAATGCGGTCCAACCCGTCCCCGGCAGGTAGACATCCAGCCAGGCGTGCTCGGTCTGGGCGATTTGTTCGTCTTTATTTCCTTCACGCTTTTCAAGATAAAGTATCCCCTCGTAATAGCGGGCCGGGATGCCACCCGCCCGGCTGAGCGCGGCTACCAGGGAAGCGTACTCCGTGCAGTCGGCTCCCATCAAACCGAAGGTAGCCTGCGCACCCCAGGCTCTGCGGTTGAAACTGTAAATCAACTCGTCACCGGCGTAATCATAGAATGTGCGAACCTGCTCGCAGGCTGTCTCTTTCCCTTCCGATAGCTCTTTGGCAAGCGAAACGATTTGTGGGTTAGCCGATTCGATGTGCAGTTCTGGTTGTGTAAAATCGTCAGGCAACTCTCCTTCACAGAGCGAGAGATCATACGAGATTTCATTAACGGAGATTTCATATACGACTTCAACACTGATCGTTGTCCCGGACGGGTGGTCCGAAAGATCGAATTCAGCATACTCATTTCCAAATTCATCTGTCAGGAGCGTGTAATTATTTGGGGAAATCCTCCTTGAAATAACTTGCTGATAGGGAGATATGTCACGGATAAGCGCCACCCACAAGTTTTGCTTTTCCGGTTTGTGTTCCCCCGCATTGAGCAGGGATATTTTTTGATGAACGTTGTATTGTTTTGTGGAGACAACTTCTATTCCAGGCGGCGCTACGTTGCCGGTCTTCGAAGGCACATCTCCAAATGCACACGCTGTGAGAGAGATAACCAACAAAAACACTACAAGCAACCGGAGTTTCATGCCCGGATTATAGCCGAAGCTTTGAAACCAAATGAAAAAAACTTCCTTGTACAAGGAAGTTTTCGCCAGGGTTGTCTCAAACGAATTTACCCGCCATTCAGAACGTAGAGCAGACGGTAGAAAAAGTATCCGATGGAAACCCCAAGCGCCAGAATGGCAAACCAGTGTTGTTTAAAGAGTGGCAGCCACTCCTCCCGGTGGGGGAGTCGTTCGTGCTCGACGAATTCGCGAAAGAGGATGTAGCCCCCGATGGAGCCCAATCCGAAAGTGATAGGATCAAGAATCAGCCAGAAGATGATGTTTTCTGTCGCTATTTTGGGCCAGTCTTTCTCTTGTTAACGGATATGGTTAGCATATCACAAATTTATTGCCACGTCGACCTGCGGCCTGCTCGCAATGACATCAAATTCGCGATTTACCGAATTTATGCTTAACTTCATCCGGCACCAACGTGAACAGGCTTGCCACTTCCTGCGGAATGGCGCGCAGAGCGCCATCCTTCGCATCTACGAAAACCCAGTCTGTTTCACCACGCACCAGCAGTTGCTCATCCTCCACGCGCACAAATTGATAACGCCGCAGCGAGCGCACCCGCCGCATGGTGGCGACCCAGGTCAGTACCTTGATGCGTTCGCCTGCGAAGGCTGGACGCAGATATTCGATCGTGTGCGAACGGACCACCCAGGTAGCGCCAATGTCTATGGTAATTTGCCTGCCGCCCATGGCCTCGTAATGCCGCACAGCCGCATCCTGCATCCATTGTACATACATGACGTTGTTGACGTGCCCATTTTCGTCCACTGCCTCATCCGGGATTGTGAATTCGTACGGGAAGAGCGGATCTCTAAAAATCTTTGATGGCTCCATTGCTATAGTTTTTCTTTCTGGAAGCCGTTGATGTGTTGCTCGATCTCAATGTCAGCCGCTTTCAAAAACATCATCGAATTCTCATCCACGCGATAAGCCTGTCCATACACAATCCGGGAGATACCGGCGTTGATGAGCGCCTTGGTGCAGTTGATGCAGGGCATGTGGGTCACATAGCATATGGCGTCGCGTGTCGATACGCCGTGTAATGCGGCCTGGATAATGGCATTCGTCTCGGCGTGGATGGTGCGCACGCAATGGCCATCCACCATCAGGTGCCCGATTTCGTCGCAGTGATCCTGCCCGGCGGGTGAGCCGTTGAAGCCAGTGGTCAGGATGCGTTTGTCGCGCACCAGCACGCAGCCCACCATGGCGCGGTCGCAGGTAGAACGCTCGGATACGGCCAAAGCGATTTTCATAAAGTAGGAGTCCCAGTCAGGACGCATGTTCCCTCCAAAATGATTTTTGGCGATTATACTGCGCAGCGCGATATTAATGTCGGGTTACAATAACTTCATCATGATCGAAATCAACAAACTCGTACGCAGCAAACGCAAGACTCTCGCGTTGATCGTGGAGACGGATGGGACTCTCACGGTCCGCGCGCCTCAGCGGATGAAGGAGGCCGATATCCGGCGTTTTATCGAGGCGAAGCAGGAGTGGATAAAACGGAAGCAGGCTAAGGCGCAGGAAGAAGCGCTGCCTCCCCGTCAGTTCGTGGATGGCGAGTTATTCTGGTATCTTGGGGAGCAGGTACCACTGCGCATCGTCACTGAGGCTGAGCCTGCCCTCGTTATGGACGGCATATTCAAGCTGACGAAATCTGCCCAGCCGCAAGCCGAATCCGTTTTCACAGCCTGGTACCGGGAGCAAGCCAGGAAGGTGCTGACCGAGCAAGTCGAGTATTTCGCACGTATGCATGGATTCAAAGCGGGGAAGATCCGCATCTCATCAGCGCGCACCCGCTGGGGCTCGTGCAGTTCGAAGGAAACTTTGAGCTTCACCTGGCGGCTGGTGATGGCTCCGTTGGAAGTGATCGATTATGTGGTGGTGCATGAGTTATGCCACCTGCAAGAGATGAACCATTCCAAGGCATTTTGGGCAAGGGTGGAGACAATTTTGCCCGATTACAATACGCGCAGAAAATGGTTGAAAGTTAATGGAGAGAAATTGCGCTTATAGGATAATCGCCAGGGCAGGTGCGCGACGAAGCAATCCCCGGTCATGAGGAGACTGCTTCGGGCGTTCGCCTCGCTGTGACACATTAAAAAAAAGGCGCATCCAAGCGATGCGCCTTTGCAATATCAGCAATCTGTCAGGCCGTTGCTTCCTTACGGCGGAACCAGGTATTCCATTCCCGGTTTTCCCACACGACCAGAATAGGGGCGGCCACGAAAATGGACGAGTACGTTCCGCTCATCAGTCCGACCAGCAGCACGACCGAAAACTCTTGCAGCGTCACGCCGCCGAACAAAGCCAGCGCCAACAAGAGGAATTCCACCGTCATCAATTGGGTGTTGATCGAGCGTTGTAAAGTCTGGATGATGGAGTGGTTGACCAGCGTCTCGTATTCGAGTCGGCGGAAGATGTTGGCGTTCTCGCGGATGCGGTCGAACACCACGATCGAGTCCTGCATCGAGAAGCCAATCACGGTCAGCAGCGCGGTCAGGAAGAGCGAGTCGATCTCCCAGCCGAAGAACAGGCCGCCTATGGCTGTGATGCTGAAGATCAAGGCTACGTCATGCAGCATGGCCAGGATGGCAGAGATGCCGTAGCGAAACGCGTTCTGCACGCCACGGAATGACCAGGCGATGAACACGACCACTAAAACGGCAGCAACCCCAACGGCCATTGCGGCGCGCGAGGTGACTTGTTCGCCAATGCTGGGACCTACGTTATCAAACTGCACAACGGTCGGTTCACCGATGTTCTCGGCCATCGCGGTCAGGACTGCGTCACGAACGTCGTTTTCGAGGAATTCGGAACGGATGATGTAGCTGCCGGTCTCGCTGGTTTGCACCTGAACATCTTTGATGTTGGCGTCTTCATAGAGCGCGATGAGTTCTGCCGGCGCCGGCGTTGCGTTTGTAAAGGAAACCTCCAGCAGACTGCCGCCGGTGAAGTCAATGGATAATGGTAAACCACCTGTGAACAGGATGATCAGCCCGGGGATGATCAGGACCAGGGAGAGTCCGAAGAAGAAGTAGCGTTTTCCAAGAATATTCATAATAGACTAGCTCCTAAATACCGACCCAGCGTCCCAGGTTCTTGAGCTCGAACCAATCCAGCGCAAGCGCTAACAGTGTGCGGGTGATGTATAACGAAGAGAACAAACTGATGAGGATACCAAGCGCCAGTGTCAATGAAAAACCTTTCACGATGGTGGCGCCGAAAGTACTGCCAAACCAGTACAGAATTCCGGAAGTGATGAGTGCGGCGATGTTCGAATCGCGGATAGAAGGCCAGGCGCGCGTCCAGGCCTGGTCGAAGGCCTGCTTCAGGCTTTTACCGCCCCGTAGCTCCTCTTTGAAGCGTTCGAAGACCAGGATGTTGGCATCCAAGGCCGAACCGGTACTGAGCATGATGCCTGCGATACCCGGCAGGGTCAACGTTACGCCGATCAGCTTGAAGACCGCGAACAGGATAACTGCATACAGCAGGATCGAGATGTCAGCGGCAATGCCGGGCAGTCGGTAATAAATGCCCATGAACAGGATGACGATGGTCAGGCCGACCAGGCCTGCGATAAGACTGCGGTTGAGCGAGTCTTCGCCCAGGGTAGGACCGATGATGCGCGTCTCTACCACTTTGAGCGGGATGGGCAGCGAACCATAGCGCAATTGCACAGCCAGCGCGTTCGCGGTCTCAGGCGTGAAGCTACCCTGGATAATACCCGATCCATCCGGGATGGCGGAATTAATGACCGGAGAAGAGATGACTATCTTGTCAAGCACAATGGTCAGGTACTTGCCGACGTTTGCAGCTGTATGTGCGGCAAAAATATCGGCGCCATCAGGGGTCAAATCAAACTGGATCACATACTGGCCAACCTGATCTTGCGTAACCTGTACCTGTCGCAAGTCCTGACCGGTCATGATGGTGTGATAAATGGTGGGCGGATTCTCTCCATCCGTAGTATCTGCGGGGGCGCTTTCACTGCCTGTTGCAAAATCGGTTTGGATGGCTGAGCCGGCGGGCAAATTGATGTCGCCGGTATCGACGAACTCAAGCAAACCTGTCCGCTGGATGGTTCCCAGCACTTCGTCCGCGCTCTCCAGCCCGGGGAATTCGCCCACGATGCGACGATCGCCCGCGATCTGGAGCACGTTTTCGCTCACGCCCAGCGCATTGGTGCGGTTCTCCATGATCGTGCGCGCCGTTTCCATAGAATCGGCATCGACTTGTACGTCCGCTGGCAAATCGGCTTCCAGCAGCACTTGCAAACCGCCGCGCAGGTCCAGGCCCAGGCGCGTGGTCACGTTCTGCTCGAAGAGACGTGTATCGTTGAAGGGGTTGTAAATGATGAGATTGTCATTCAAGTCGATCCACAATGCTACTGTCAGGATGGCCAGGATGACGATCAAGCGGGTATAAACATTTCGAATCATATGTTGCACTTCTCCGTCCATAAAAATGCCAGCCGTCGGCTGGCGGGGGTGATTATACACCCATTATAAGGTGTTCGGTAGGGGCGATTTCAGGAATCGTCCCATTTTAGGGTGTAACCCAGACCTCGTACAGATTTATCAGGTTGCAGTTGCAATGCTCTTCAGCCAGCTCCTTCATATTATCGCCGGTGCCGATGCCCCAGGAGTTGCTGGCCACATAATCCTTCATGAAGGCGTCGAAATTCTCCTCGCCCATCTCGTCACGCAACGCATCAAAGAAAAACGCTCCGCGTCCGTAAATGATGGCGCTATAAGTGTTGCCTTCGTACTCTGCAACCGGCATACCGATCGGGATGTTCTCGTTAACTCTTGCCCATCTTCCGGCCAGCGACTCTTCGAAGTCAATTCCACCGCTCCTGCCATACTGGTCAGCATAATATTGCCAGGTTGCGAATTGAGTCAACGATTCATCCAGCCAGGGCTCGTCGAGCTGGTCGTTGCCGACCAGGTTGTAGAACCACTGGTGACCGGCTTCGTGCGCTACGGTCGTTTCCATCAGGATGTTGTTGGGGGTGTCATAGGTCGAGCTGTCCGTTCGATAGATGCGATCCGTAATGGCGATCACTCCCGGATATTCGATCCCGAGGGCATAGGTTGGTGTGGAGATGATATCGAATTCGGTATAAGGATAAGGTGCGTATTGTTCGCCGTAGAATTCGAACGCCCTGGCGGCGACATCGATTGCCAATTGTGCGCCCTCTTCCATATCGGCAGGCGCATAGCTGTTGAAGGTGACATCCCCAACCGTCTGACGGATGACTTCATAATCCGCGCTGGCGGCCAGGTAGAAATCCCGGGCCGGGCCCGCGGCGAACGTGACGATCTGCCTGCTCCCGTTGTCCTGGCGGCTGATCTCACGCCCCGCGCCGACCAGCACCAACTCAGACGGCGCATCCACAGTCACCACGAAGAAGCTGGCATCCGCATAGGTGGGATCGCCCTGGCCCGGCGGAATTTCGGCATTCCAGCCTTCATCGTCATACACGGCGATCATCGGGTAGGAATGGGCGAGCGTCAATACGCCATCGTAATATGCCAGAATGCCATAATTGGATTCGATTGTCGTGGGAGCGCTAACGGAAAATTGAATGGATATGTCCACGCTTTCCCCGGGCTGTAAAGGCTGATATAAGGGGACGCGCATCAGGCTGTCTTGTAGTTCGTAGATCGGCTCGAAGGGCTGGTCATTCACTCGTACGGAAGCAACCTTCATCTCCCCGTTGAGAACGTTGGGAAGCAGGCGAAAATAGATCTCTTCGAGCGGGATATTCTCGCGGTTAGTGTAATGTACTTCTTCAATGCCATCTGTATTGGCGATGTCATCGCGGATCGTAAATTGGATCGAATAGAAACTTGCCTCGGAAAGATTTTCCAGCAGTGCCCGTTGTGATTCGACAAGTCCCTCACGGAAGATTGCTAAGCTATCATCTGGATTGTTCGTTTCCGGTTCGAGGGGAGCAGGTGCGGAGGTGGGAGAGGTGGATGATGCGGGCTCGCTTCCTTGATTGGGTCGGGCTGAGAACAGGCGGCAAGCGCTGACCAGCATCGCGCTGACGATAAACCACAGAAATGCCTTTTTCATGCTGTTTCTCCTGAGTGCTTTGTGTCTTCGCCCCTAATCGTATCAAAAGTTATCGCAGCAGGCATGGGTACGCAGAGGGGTTTTGGGCTTTACTGATTTTCACTTTTTTCAATGAAAGTCAGCACCTGTTCAAACACTTCTCGAATACCCAATTGGTCCGTATCCAGGATCAGGTCTGCATGTTCCAGCGCGTGGGACAGGCGGCGCTGCTGCTCGTTGTAGTCCGCCTTGTTCCAGTTCATGGGGCGGCGCTGCTGTGAAACAGGGAAAGAGACCTGTAGAAAAATCAGTACATCCGGGTTGGTAATGCGCTGCCACATGTCCCTGACATAGGAATGTTCCTGTGCTATATGACGGGTTGAATAGCCGTGCGCATCCAGCGCATCGATCAGGGTGGATTTGCCCGCTCCACAAGGTCCTACAACACCGATTAAGAAAGAATCACTGGCTGTCATGGATCAATTGGTGCAGGATGTCCGGGCGGCCCAACACGGCGATGATGTCGTTGGCGAGGATGGGATGCGAGTCCACCGGATGAAAATTAGAGTTGCCAGCATGGCGTACCAGGATAATGCTGGCGTTGTAGCCGTCTTCTATACCGCCGACTGTCTCGTTATCAAGCTTGCAGCCGGGATTGATATGGATGCGCGCCAGGCTGAGCGACTCACCCTCGATGCTGACCGGACGGGTGATCTCTGAGTCGGTGGCCGAAGCTGCAAAGGCCGGAGCTGCCAGACCGGTGCCGCTCAAGGCGATAAACCCGAACTGTTCGTTGAGCGCCTTGGCGAAGTCATCGTCAAAAATACGGATAATGACGCGGATGTTCGGGTTCAAACTGCGCGCTTTCAGAGCGATCTTCAAATTTTCGGCGTCATTTTGAGTGCACAGGATAATAGATCTTGCACGGCGTACCCCTGCCGCTTCCAACACAATCTCGCGGCTGGCATCATCTGCGATAATAGGGATGTCCATTTCCTGTACTGTGTTGATCAAATCTGCGGAGGGATTCTGTTCGATGACGGCTATTTGCTGGTTCATGGCAACTTTAAGATGTTCGACCACATGAAAGCCGAGGTGTCCTAAACCAACAAGAACATGATGATTCTCTAGCGTGGAGGCGATAGCCATTTCCCACTCCTTGCTGCGCGCGCGACGGTTGAATAACAGGTATCCAAAATCGGCCAGACCCAACGCTAACGATCCGATACCAACTAAGGGCATGACGAAAAAGAACATTTCAAGAAAAGGGCTTTCGGGAAAACCCCCGGGTGGTTGAAAAAAAGCCAGCGACATCACCAGATAAATGGCCTCGGTGAAATTTCGAAGCGGTTCCCCCACTTGTTGCGCTATGGAATAATACAGGACCGCGCTGCTGAGAATTGCGAGCAGGAAAACGATCAACGCTGTGCGGAATTCTCTTAGTAACAGCGTTGTATCACGCAAAGATGCGCGAAGCATGCGGCGTCTTGACCTGCGCACAAATGATTCCTAATTTAGAGGTAAACGCACATTCATCCGGCGTACCTGGTCACCGTTACTGCTCCGGACTTTGAGCACCACTACACTGACATCATCTGCAGGACGACCTTCATCCAGGTTGACAGCATGAGCCAGGAGGGAGTCGGCCAGCTCTTGCGGCGTGGGCTCCTGGTCCTCCAGCATAGCCTGAATGGCATTGCATACATCCATGGGTTGGCCGCGCCGTTTTCCGGCATGTGTCAACCCGTCTGTATACATGACAACGATGAGCCCTTGTTGGAGGTCCACTTCCGTGATAACCGGTTTGATGTCCCGGCGCACCCCGAGCGGCGAACTCTCTGTGTCCATGCAATCGATTTGTTCGTCGTGGCAGATGAAAATAGGAGATGGGTTGTTGCGCGACAGCACGATGGTATTGGTTTCCAGATCGATGGAGGCGATGTTGAGCGTGCAGGAAACTTTGGCGTACTTGTCGGTATACAGCGCATCAGACGCGGCGCGGGCAGCAGCGCCGTCCCGCACTCCCTCTGCCAGCAGGCCGATCACCTTGCGGACCACCAACATGGAGACTGCTTTGGCTCCCCGTCCCGATGTCTGCCCGTCAGCCAGCACGACAGACAACCCGCCGTTGGGCCGTTCCACAACTTCCAGCGTGTCACCGCTTTCGGTGGAGGCATACTTGTTGATCTTTGAGACTGCGATTTGAACTTCCATGCTTTGATTTTACTACGAGAACTCGACACTTGAAATCCCGATTCTACGCTTGACGCATTTGCAAGCTGCCTATATAATCGGCCTGCTATCGGAAACAAGCGCCGGGCATTGGCCCGGCATATTTATGTAAGGAGAAAGTCATGGCCCCACAGCCTAAACGGAAAATATCCAAGGGTCGCCGCGACCGACGTCGCGCCCACGATGCACTCTCGGCACGCAACCTGGTTTCGTGCAGCAATTGCGGTTCTATGCGCCTGCCGCACACGGTCTGCCCAAACTGCGGACACTATAAGGGCCGCGAAGTGATCGAAGTCGACAAAGAAAAGTCCGAGTAATTGCAAAGCCACTGGCGAGCCGTGACCAACACGGCTCGTTTGTGTTTAAGCGGCAAGAGGTGTACTCATGAAACTTGATCTAAAGTCTACTGCTTTTGTCTTCCCCGGCCAGGGCTCCCAGGTCGTTGGGATGGGGCGCGAATTAGCCAACAAATATCCACAGGCAAAAGCGACGTTCGAAGAGGCTGATGATATCCTGGGATTTCCGCTTTCCCGCATCATGTGGGAAGGCCCGGAGGATGATTTGAACGATACGGTCAACACGCAGCCGGCCTTGTACGTCCATTCCATCGCCGCGCAGCGAGTATTCTCGCATCTATACCCTGATCCTTCGACCGGCTCAGGACAGGGCTTCAGGCCTGCTTCCGTGGCCGGGCATTCGCTGGGCGAACTCTCGGCGCTGTCCGCGGCTGGAGCTTTATCCTTCGCGGACGGGTTACGCCTGGTGCGGATTCGCGGCGAGTTGATGAAGCGCGCCGGGGAAGAGTCTCCGGGTGGCATGGCTGCCATTTTGGGATTGGACATTCCCACGCTGGAAAAGGTCTGTGCGGAGGCTAGTTCCGCAGATGAGATTGTGCAGGTGGCCAACGATAATTGCCCCGGGCAGGTGGTTATCTCGGGCGCGAAGGAGGCGGTGACGCGCGCAATCGAAGGTGCAAAGGCGGCGGGGGCGAAACGCGGCATCCCGCTGGCGGTCAGCATTGCGGCGCACTCGCCCTTGATGGCCTCCATTCAGGAGGAATGGAATCAGGCAGTAGATGCTTGCGAGATGGCTGATCCGGAAGTTCCGGTGGTAGGCAATGTACACGCGCAAGCGATAACTACTGCCAAGGAATTACGTACCGACATCAAAGCGCAGATGTATTCACGCGTGCGCTGGACCGAATCGGTGCAGGGAATGCTGAAGTCCGGCATGCAGGCTTTCGTCGAGGTGGGAAGTGGGAGCGTTCTGATCGGGTTGATCCGGCGCATCGACAACGGCGCTTCCGGTTATCCAATGGGAGCCCCATCTGATTTCGAGAATCTGGAAAGTTGAACCTTTCGAATTCCTGCTATACTTCCGGCGAGGTGAAATATGCGTGAAGAGGAAGGAAAGAGTCAGGCTGTCCGAGAGCGCGTCCGTCGCGTGCAGGAAGACATTATGGGGAATGAAGCGCTGGGTGGTTCTTTGGAGGAAGCGGCTGCCAGCGAAATGCTTTCCTGGGGCCTGAAGAGCGCGGAAGGGATTGCAGCATCTACTGAGGGCATGGACGATGAAACTGCCGAGCTTACGATAGCTGATCGCCTGAAAGCGTTGCGCAAGCTGATGCGTCATCTCGGGCGTTTGCTGGGCGAAGGGCTGGACATGGATGCGCAAGGAAGAACCTGGTTGTGGAACAGCGTGCAAAAACATGCGCGCATGTTATATGGGGAAAGTACCCAGTTTCCAAATTTAGAAGACGTGATGGGACGCTTGTCCAGGGGTGAATCTGCAGGACAGATCATTGCAAGCCTGCGGAATACATTCGAGGCACAAAATACAGGTAAACAGGATTAGCCATGTCACCAAGAAAAAAATCATCTCGTTCGAATAGCACATTGACGATCATTATTTTGTTGGTCGTATTAGGCTTTGGTGCTTTTTATACGCTTACTGGTACAGATGTGCTCGGCGTCTTTACGCCAACCAAAGAACCCCCTCCACCTGGTGGTACAGTTGAAGGCCCTATGACACAACCGGACGTACCGCCCGTTTCGAATGGAACTGGCGACTGGTGGGAAGTCTACTTCGCGGATCCGCTCAACATCAACGATCCGGACAATTGGGGGAATTCGATCGAAGCTCGTCTGATCGACAAGATCAATGCGGCCCAGACCAGCATCCATATTGCATCTTTTGAATTAGACTTGACGCCCGTGGCCGAAGCGCTGGTAGCCGCCAAGCAGCGCGGGGTGGACGTGCGCTGGGTAACCGATGATGAGCACGGCCTGGAAGCGGACGAAGAGCCCGGTCATGGACAATTTGCGATGCTTGAAGAGGCCGGGATCGAGGTCAAGGATGATGCCCGCTCGGCGCTGATGCATAACAAGTTCTGGATCTTCGATGGCCGACTGGTCTGGACGGGCTCAACCAATATCACTGTCAATGGTATCTTCAAGCAGAACAACAACGTGATCGTTATCCGCTCCACCAGACTGGCGGAAATTTACGAGCGAGAATTCCAGGAAATGTGGGATGGGAAATTTGGTATTCGTTCGCCCTCGACCGTGGACCAGCAATCGACGACGGTCAATGGCACGCCGGTCCAGGCGCTGTTTGCGGCTGAGGATGGCGTGATCGGTCATCTGATCCCGATTGTAGAAAGCGCGCAAAGCAGCGTGCGCTTCCTGGCTTTCAGCTTTACAGATTATCCCCTGGCGAAAGCGATGATCGACCGCGCTACTGTAGGTGTGGATGTGGCAGGTGTTTTCGAGAAAGTTGGCAGTGAGACCGAGTTCGCCGAACTACGTACCCTGCATTGCGCCGGTGTGCCCGTGAGACAGGACGGCAACCCGTCGTTCTTGCATCACAAATTGATCATCGTGGATGAGCGTATTGTCATGACCGGATCGCTCAACTATTCGACCAACGCAGAAGAAAGCAACGATGAGAACGTCATCATTATAGACAACCCTGAGATCGCAGCGCTGTACATGCAGGAATTCGAACGCGTCTGGGCGCAAGGGACCGATCCTGACCCGGCGGACATTCAATGTGAATGAGCCTCATCCGGACGTCAACCCTTTAAAAAATCTCGGAATGAGCCTCCGGGCTTTCAGATTGTATAATTGACGCTGGTATTCTGTAAACGATCCTGAGGAGAAACCCATGCGCCAGTCCGTACTTACCGAAGAGCAAGCCCAATTCCTGCGGGAAGAAAAGGAGGCCTTGGCTGGGATGCAACTCGCGCTGGCCGGACTCGACCTGCCGCGCGGGGCGCTGGACAGCCTGCAAAAAGCTATCCTGCAACTGGACGAACTCTTCTTGATTGTCATTGCAGGGGAGTTTAATGCGGGCAAAAGCGCGCTGGTCAACGCGCTGCTCGGTCAAAAGGTTCTTGCAGAGGGGGCTACCCCCACAACCTCGCGCGTTACTCTGGTCAAATGGGGCGCAGAACCAGCCGAACAGATCGTGGACGAGAGTTTCGCCATTTACACCTATCCCATGGAGCTCCTGAAAGAACTGAACATCGTGGATACGCCGGGCACGAACGCCATCATTCAACGGCACGAACGCCTGACGGATGAATTCGTCCCGCGCAGCGACCTGGTGCTTTTCGTCACCTCCGCCGACCATCCCCTGACAGAAAGCGAGCGGCAATTCTTGGAACGCATCCTCACCTGGGGCAAGAAGATCGTCTTCGTGCTGAACAAGGCGGATATCCTGGAAGACGAGGCGGCTTTGGAGGAAGTACGCGACTTCATACTGAAACACGCCGCCACGATCCTTGGCGATCGTCCCCAACTGGTTCCTGTTTCCGCTAAATTGGCCCAGCAGGCCCTCTCCGCACAGAATCCTGACGAGCGCGCCCGCCTGCGGGAGCTCAGTCGCTTTGACGATCTGGAGCAGTTCATCAACGAAACACTCGACGACAGCACGCGCCTGGAACTGAAGTTCAATAACCCGCTGGGTGTAGCCGGGCATCTGATAGACCAGGCTGCGCAGGAGTTATCCGCCCAGTCCGAAGCCCTGGATGAAGACAAAGTGACTGCCGCCTCCCTGGAGACGGTCATCACGGAGTACGAGCGTGAACTGCGCAGCGAACTGCCTCCACGCCTGGCTGAGGTCGAGACCATCCTACACCGTCTCGAACAGCGCGGTCTCGATTTCTTTGATAGCACCCTGCGGCTGACAAACGTGCAAAATCTGGTGCGCGGCGATAAGGTTCGGGCTCAATTCGAGAAGGATGTCCTGGCCGACGTTCCCCAGCAAATCGAAGAGCAGGTTCAGCGACTGATCGACTGGCTGGTCCAGAAAGACCTGCACGAATGGGGACAGGTCATGAGCTATTTGCAACGTCGCCGGGCGCAGAACCTGGAGCATTTAGTCGGCGAGGGTTATGGTCCGCGTGAAGCCCGTCGTCGCGAGCTGATCGACACGGTCGGCAAAAGCGTCCAGGGTATTGTGAACTCTTACGACCGCGACCAGGAAGCGCGGGAACTGGCCGCCAGCGTCGAAGCCGCCGTGGCTCAAACGGCTATTTTAGAAGCTGGCGCCGTTGGCTTGGGAACGCTGGTCTCGGTTGCCGTGCTCTCTTCCGCGGTGGATATCACCGGCATGCTGGCTGCCGGCACTTTAGCCGTGCTGGGCTTTTTCGTGATCCCTTTCAAACGCAAACAAGCCAAAGACAAGTTCAAAGAGAAGATGCAACTCCTGCGCACGAAACTGCTCAATGCGCTGACGAAACAGTTCAACAACGAGAGTGAAAGCGCTATCTCCCGTTTAAAAGAGGGTGTCGCCCCTTATACACGTTACGTCCGCAGCGAGCGTGAACGCATTGAAGAGGCCGAGGCAACGCTGGATGAATTACGGAAGAATCTGTCTGCTTTGCGTGCGCGCAGCCAGGGGGTGCTGGAAAAGTAAGATTACTCTTGCCATTATGTGCAACAAAGCGATTGTCACCAGGTTTAGAGGAGATAAGATGAAACAATATCGAGTCAGGCCCCGCGATAAGGTTAATCTCTCTAAGCTGGAGGGATTGAAGATGAAGTTCCCGGAGCCGGGAGATAACCTGGATAGGGTAGGCGTTGAGTAAAAAGGTATCATGAAACTTTGGCAACCTGGTTTCGTAATTGTTGTTTATGAGATTTGGCAGAACAAAGTGTATTCGGTAGTCACTAACATTTACAAACACACACGTTGAGAGGTAAACTTCAAATGGATATCTGGTATTCAAAAGAACTCGGCGATGGGATGATGTCTGCCATCCCTTCCAGTGAAATTAAACAGATATTTTTGCGGTCATTTACTACCGCGGGAGAGCCGCTCGAAATGGCTGTGTTCACTCGGCACGAATCGGAGGGCCGTTTGCACTGCGAAGTGATAGCTTACTTCTCTCCTGCCGCTAAGGAAGTGGCAAAGGCAATTGGCGCGCTACCGTGTGAGAAACCCGCGCGGGCAGGCCTGGGGCTGCTAGCAGGCGATCGAAAGGCGTTGTCGGCGCTCTTCCCTGAAGATGAGGGAGGGATAGACGATACACAGTGTGCACGCAAAAGATGTCAGAAAAAGGAGCCTGAGGTAGGATTGAGTTTTCCGAAACCATCCCAACCGGAGGCTCCCCATGAACTATAACACCGAAGTGATTGATGATATAGCGCAACAATTGGCCGAAATGTTCAAATCTGTAGTGACAGCACAACAAGAAAGCGATGGAAGCACTGCAACGATTGCCCGAATCGAGACAGACATGCGCGAAGCGTTGCGGCAAATCGGCAAGCAAGCGTTGGGTTTGTTCTTGAGTTCCATGCAAACAACACCGGAGAAAGAGATAGCCTGTTCGTGTGGAGGAACATTGCACTACCAACGCATGCGAGAAGCGCTGGTGATCAGTGTGTTTGGGAGAACGCTCTACGTGCGGGCTTACTATGCAGGCTGTCACTGCAAGCAAGGCAAAGCACCGCTAGACGAACAGTTTGGGTTGGAAGCGGGAGCGGTAACGGCGGGCTTAGCCACATTGTTGGCATTAGCCGGGATTGAGTTCTCGTACGACAAAAGCCCAAAGTGGTTACAAGCCTACCTGTTGTTTGATATCTCCGAAAACACGGTACGCTCGGAGACAGAGCGGATGGGGGCGTTGCAAGAAAAACGCGAAGAAGTGCTGATCCAACAAAGTCAGGATGAGGGGTATTTGCAGGCACGTCAACGCGATCCCGGGCGGATCGCACCCCGCCTGTACGGTTCCATCGATGCGGCCAAGGTACGCATCGAACCCCGCCCCAAGCAAGGGGAAGAGAAAGAAGCGCATGAAGATTGGCGTGACATGAAGATGGTATGTTGGTTCGAAACCGAAACAGTGCCGCCCAGTCAGCATTCCAAGCGCCAGCACAAAAAAGCGCTACGCGAGCAAACTGCTTTGCGTGCCAAGAACATGCAGTACTTCTGTGATATCACCAAAGCAGAAGCGTTTGGGAAACTATTGTGGGCCACTGGCTGCACAGTCAATGCCGACCTGTGTCCTGATCTGGTCTTCTTGGGCGATGGGGCTCCCTGGATCTGGAACCTGGTCAGCCACTACTATCCCAACGCCAAACAAATCGTCGACTGGTATCATGCTGAAGAACACCTCGAAATTGTGGCCGCCGCTGCTTTCCCTGACTTGACCCAACGAACTAACTGGCTCGAAGACGCCACCCAGGCCTTATGGAATGGACAAGCCGAAGATCTCATCTCTGCCTGTCAAGCTTTGGCTCAAAGTTGTTTACAGGCTTCGCAAGCCGTGACCTACTTCACCAATAACATGGAGCGCATGCGCTATGACCGCTTCCGAGCCGCTGGCTATATGATCGGCAGCGGCACGATTGAAAGCGGCTGCAAACAGATCGTTTCTCAGCGTCTTAAGCTGCCTGGCGCCCAATGGATGGTATCTGGCGCTGTTCAAACCGCAAAAGCACGTGCCGCTTGGCTCAGCGGGCATTGGCACATCCTTTGTGCTCAGCGTTCGGTTTTGCCCCTCGCCGTCTGACAACCTTTGCGTGCACACCGATACACATTTGTAGTCCAGTGCTGTCGCTATTCCAGTGTATAATCAGGCTATGATAGTTTTGTCTGACAACTCGTTTGTCAGCGCCGCTGCCCTTGCGGTTATGGAAATATATCTGGTCAGAGCAATCTGACCAGTTTGCTTTAATTTACTTGCTGTCATTGCGAGGCAGCGTTCTAAGCTGCCGAAGCAATCTCGATGGTTTAGGAGATTGCTTTGCTCCCATTCAAATCTCTTTGGAGATATGGAAACCCCGGGTTGCTAGCAATGATGTGTAATCAAGGAGATTTCATGAAACTGAGCAAACTTGCCAGTGAAATTGTAGAATCGCCCACGCTGGCCCTGAACGAAAAAGCGCGTCAGCTTCGGGAGCGGGGCGAGCCGGTCATTCACCTAGGGATTGGCGAACCCAAGAACAAGACGCCTATCAACGCCATCCTTTCTTCGGCTGCCAAATTGTCCAGTGGAGAGGTGAAATACACACCCGCTGACGGGACGCTGGCGCTAAAAAAAGCCATCATCCGCTATACCGAGGAGAACTACGACCGCCTGGTTGCGCCTGAAAACGTCCTGGTGACCAATGGCGCCAAGCAATCCCTGTTCAATATCC
>JBAVJG010000381.1:0-3360 GCA_049687655.1 Anaerolineales bacterium
GCACGTCCACACTGTTGCTGTCGTCTTGATCGGGCACAATCGTGATGGTAACAAAGTCGCTGTCTTTTTGAAAGAACATGATGCCGCCTTCCTCTGATGCCTGGAATCCAAATGGGGAGGTCCAGCCAAGCTCTTCAATATTCTTATTATAAAAAGTTTGAACGTCCGTGGATGTGACCGGGGCGGTATATGTGTAAGTGCTCTCGCCAAACTCCTCTCCTACTGTGGCCTGAGGCATGATGGGAATGTCATTCCACTGATCGACCGGATCGCCGGTAGGGTTGAAATACTTGCCAACATCGGGAATCGAGGATGGCAGTGCCTCAATGGTCTGCATGGGGACCGTTGTTGCAAGAGCTTGAATAGTTTCTAGGGGCATTTCTGATGCAAAGGCCTGCGCTGTCGAAGCGACGTTCCCAACATCATTGAGGGGGTTTGAGATCAGGCTACAGGCCAGGATGAAAATGACCAGGCTGGATAACAATAATAATTTATACAAACGTGACATTTAAATCTCCTTATAACCAAATGGATATATTTTGTTTTCAACTATTAAGGATAATGAACTGCTTATTATCCGATTATACCTAACGTCCAAGTCACTTATAAAGCTGGTTATACCAAACTCGTCTTCTGCTAGTGCATCTTTCATTCAGTCTGGCAGAGTGGACTATCTTGCAGCGATTTCCACTCATCCTGCAGATTTGCACTTTCCGGTTGCTGGTTGGCCATTTCTTTCCACAACCTACATAGTGCCGGGCCATAAGCCTCCCGAGCTTCGAACACTTCTTGGGTTATTGAGGCTGCCTGATCCACATTCCCGTTCAGGCCGTAGCCTTCGATAAAAACAAACCATTCTATTGGGTCGAAAGGGGAATATCCTGTGTTCAGAGCTTCATCGCCCAGTTGCACAACACTTTCCCAATCTTGGGCCTGACGGGCCAATTCTGCTTTTTCGAAGTGATAACACCAGGAATGATCCGGTTCAGGGCCGAAGATGTCTGGGGCCGGAGGCAGCCTGTCGGTCTCAGGCCGGATGCGGCTCAGGTCAGAAACGGGAAGGATTTGTTGTATCGGCGCAGGCAGCAGAGTATTTTCTGCCCTGCCTTCCTCCAGAACATGCAGACAGCTCTGTCCGTTATAGTTGATGATCAAGCTGTCGGTGCTCTCGCCAATGAAGCTCAGATTGCGCAGCTTTCCTTCTAATGCATTTCTATTTCGGAAACGGAACATCTGGCCTTCCAATTTATCGTCCAGAACAAAGAACCAGTAGGCCATATTTTCTGGTTGAGCACCTTCGTGATATGTCAAATTAATCCCCATAGCTGTGGCATAACCGCCGGCGTAGAGCAGGACTTCGTTATCAGAGATTAGCGGGGTGTCAGGTTCTATGTAGGGAGCACGCCAATATAATTGCCAGTAAAATTGTTTTTGTGCTTCCCAGGAAGCCCAGTAAAGATCATTCGTGCGTAGATGATAATTGGTTGAAACCAGGATTAAGGCGCTTATAAGCGTAATCTTTACAATAAATCGGGGAGTGACCCACTCCAGCAATCCAATCAAGAATAAACTTGCACCGAACATGCTACCCAGGGAAAAACGGCTTGAAAAAAACGAAGCGGTGGTCTCCCTGCCAGCCATCCAGGCCGGGAGTGCCCCCAACAATAAGGCGATCAATCCCAGCGCCATGGCCTGGTGCCCCCATTTCATTCCAGGTTTGGGATATGCATCCTTTCTTTCTGCACGAAGAGAAGATAGGGTGAACCAGGCCATGCCTGCGCTTAGAAAGGAGAGCACAATAACGTTACGAAAAAAAGAGCTATCCAACTCTAAAGAGCGGCCCTCGATTGTCTTGTTCCAGACACCGAATAAAGTATAAACACTATCCTGGAAAGCTACTTCGAAGAATTGCCATAAGGCTGTGAGCGGGTTTTCCCGCAATTGTGTAAAAATGACGATTGGGTTAGGGTCCTCGCCAGGGAACTCCAGCAGGAACACTCTCCAATAGCTGAAGGCCGCAAAAATCACAAGGAAAGGCCACCACTTTTTCAGAATGAAGCCAAACCTTTGTCTCCAATGTTCTTTTGTTTCGCTCGCCAGGATCAGGAGAATGAATGGGCGTAACAATTCGAGTCCGGCAAAGTATTCCATTGTCCATAATTGAGTCAAAGCCAGCACATAAGAAACAATTGCATAAGCAAATACTTTCGTACGTACCGCTTTGATCATCGCCCAGACAGATGCAACATAGAAAAGATAACAGATCCAATGCTGACTGAAAGCAACTGAAATTGCCTGCTGGTCGAAAGAGGGATACAGGGCGAAGAGCAAGGCAGCCCATACAGCTTGTTTCCTGTAAGCAGGCCATAATTCCCGAAAAGTCAGCCAGACAAATACTGTCGTCAGCCAGCGCACTCCAAGTGTGAAAATTTGCCAGGCGAGCGGTTTAATGCCGAGAATCGGAAACAGGACCACATATGTCCAGGCTGAAATGGGCCTGTCGTACTGATAGAACTCCCAGAACATGTGCGCAGCCTGCATTTTTTCAATCAGGATTGGAGGCCAATCATCCCAGTAAAAGCCCAGCTTGGGAAGCAGAAGTCCAAAGGCAAACGTCAATACGACCAGAAACAGCCAGGGTGGAGTCCACTTGTTTTTGGTTTTCATTAAAAAGTGCATAATATTCTGTAAGATTATCGACGGTGTTTTGATATTTCCTTATAACATACGAAGTGATCGAGAGCCAATTTCACATTTCCCCGAAAGGTATAAAAGTATCAGGGCGGATTGTGCCCGCCCCGATATTCGTTAGTTCAATTTATCCTGGACCCATTCCGTTGCGGACGCAAGCGCGTCGCTTACCTTACCCATATCTTTGCCACCGCCAAATGCCAGATGGGGCGCGCCGCCGCCGCCCGCGCCGAGTTTGCGTGAAACGTGACCAACCAGATCCCCGGCTTTGATACCTTTCTTGATCAGGTCTTGAGTTACGGTAGCCATCACGGTCACATTGTTCTCAGCAGGTGAAGCCACAACACAGACCCCATTGTCCGGGTACTTCTCGCGGAAGGTATCCGCCAGTTGACCGAGCGCATCTTTATCGAGACCCGGGATTTCGACCGCCAGCAAGTTGACCGCCTCGATCTGCTGCACGTTAACCAGCAATTTATCGAAAGTTGAGAGCGCCGAATCGGAGCGCAAGGCAGCCAGTTCCTTCTTGAGCGATGCAATTTCATCTTGCAGACTCTCGACTTTCTGCGGGATTTCTTCGATGGACGATTTCAAGGCGTTTGCAGTCTGTCGCAGGGTTTTGAAACGACGGGCAATCAGGTCATACGCCCCGCGGCCTGTTACCGCTTC
>JBAVJG010000382.1:0-9065 GCA_049687655.1 Anaerolineales bacterium
CGAAATTGACATGCGCCACCTGACTGCATTCGACCCCCGCAAAAAAGCCTATCAGGGGAAAGTGTCATTTATCCAATTCCAAACCGAAAGTTGTCATTTTTGGAGTAGGCAATTTTGCCTACTCCAAAACCAGTTGGATTGCGCTGTCTGTTACAGGTTTCCCTATCTATAATGACAGCAATTCACTAAACTGGAGACCTTTGATGACCGCCTCTTTTCGCCGCCTGAGCCTGCTTTTAGTTACCCTGACCCTTATCTTGTCCGGAGCGTTATCTGCCTGCGCCACCGGGACAGACCATACCCTGTCGATGGCTTCGATGGCCGACATGCCCGCAGACGTGCAGACCGCTCCCGTCAGCGTGCAACAGGCTTATCAATTCGCCTTCGCCAATCCTGAAGAGATGACCCAGATCCCATGCTATTGCGGTTGTGGCTCAATGGGACATACCTCCAACTACAGCTGCTACATTTCCGACGTGGGGGCTGACGGCACACTCACTTATGACAATCACGCCTTAGGCTGTTCCATCTGCGTGGATATCACCCAGGATGCCATGCGCATGCTTAGAGATGGGAAAACTGTCCCTGAAATCCGGGCCCATGTGGACCAGACGTATTCCAAATTCGGCCCATCGAACATGCCATAACAGATATTAGAGAACAGAGAGTAGAGAGTAGTGAAACGTATCGTGATTTCCTGGGCATTGCTAGGCATCGCTGTTTTGATGGTGGCTTTTGCTCCTTTGCCACATATCACCCCCGTTCCTACTGAACGATTCTTTCATATTGAAGCCGGAGACTTCGCCTACTCTCCCGCTGTGCTGACTGTTAATCCTGGCGACAAAGTGACCATTGAACTCGTTTCCACCGATGTCGTCCACGGTCTGTATGTAGATGGTTACGATGTCAGCGTGATTGCCGACCCTGGCCAGCCTAATACCTTGTCTTTCATCGCCAACCGTACTGGGACATTCCGTCTGCGCTGCTCGGTCACTTGCGGGGCGCTGCACCCCTTCATGATCGGCAAGTTACAGGTCGGCTCGAACCTGCTGTATTGGCGGGGTATCGGCCTGGCCCTTATTGCTCTTTTTGGTGTCATCTTCATCAGTCAACCAAAACTGGTCACTGATAACTGATTACTGGCAACTGACTGTGAACATTCTCCGCATCCCCCTCATTAAAACCCTGCTGAAAAACCGCTGGCCGCAGTTCAGCATCATGCTGATCGCCCTGGCGGGATTCCTGTTGGCGATCCTTTCGGGGCTGTTCGGGACTCCTGTTGGCAGCCGCAACTTCGGGATTGTCTTCGTCTGGATCGCCTGGTGGGCCATCCTGATGCTGGTGGCCGTTCCCTTCCTTGGGCGGGGCTGGTGCAGTATCTGTCCCATCCCGGCGCCGGGTGAGTGGCTTCAGCGGGGAGCTATGCTTGAGCCACGAGGGCAAGCGAGGGGCTTAGGGAGACGCTGGCCAAAGCGTTTTCGCAACATCTGGCTGCAAAACGGGAGTTTCCTGCTGGTAGCGCTCTTCAGCACCGTCATCCTGACCCAGCCCAAGGTGACTGCAATTGTCCTGGCGGCTTTTCTGTTCGTGGCAGTTGGTGCAAGTTTGATCTTCGAACGGCGGGCTTTCTGTCGTTATCTCTGTCCGGTGGGTGGATTCATCGGGCTGTATTCGCAGCTTGCCCCGGTAGAAGTGCGGGTGGTGGATACCGATGTCTGCAAAGCCCACACCGAGAAGACTTGCTATACCGGCAGCGCCGGCGGCTACGGCTGTCCCTGGGACGTTTTCCCGCCCGGTATGGTCAAGAACACCTACTGCGGCACCTGCATGGAGTGCCTGCGCACCTGTCCGCACGACAACATTGCCATCAACTTCCGCTCGTTCGGCGCCGATCTGTCCGTGGAGCGCAACCGCAAGCTGGACGAAGCTTACAAAGCCTTCATCATGCTGGGAGCGGCGGCGGTCTATTCAGCGGTTTTACTGGGACCCTGGGGAATACTCAAACTGGCGGCTTATTCTGTCGGGACACTGCCCTGGCTGGCCTACGCCGCATCCTTCCTGACCCTGATCCTGCTGGCGCTCCCCGGCCTGTTCTGGCTCGCGGTTTGGTCTGGCAAGAAACTGTCCGGAGTATTAGAACCAACGAAGAAGTTGTTCATTGCTCAGGCGTATGCCCTCGTTCCACTAGGTTTGTCCGCCTGGGTGGCCTTCAGCCTGTCGTTCGTGTTTGCCAACTTCTCTTATGTGCTGGCGGCGCTCTCTGACCCGTTCGGTTGGGGTTGGAACCTGATTGGTACTGCTGGAATCAGCTGGACGCCCTGGCTGACCGGTCTGACGCCCTTCCTGCAAGTTGGTGTGCTAGTTGGCGGATTTATCTGGGCAGCGACCACCTCTCGTAAGATTGCTGCTGAAAAAGCGGACAATGTCCAGGCTATGAAATTATCCACCCCTGTGATTGTCTTCTGCCTGGCCTTCACCCTGACTCTGATGGGACTGCTGATCGCATGAACGAGAAATTCGTCCGTATTCTGACTGCCATTTTCTTGCTAGGCGGCCTGGTAACTATTGGGGTTGCCTGGTGGCTGGGGCAGTCAAACACTGTTACCTTGCATGCCCATATGCCTGAAGCTGGCGGTTGGACACCATCCGACTTGACCGTGGCGGCCGGTCAACCGCTACATTTGCGCCTGACCTCAGACGATGTGATGCATGGTTTCGCCATTGGCCAGAGCGCCCAACCTGCCGTGGACGTCAAGCCGGGCGAAATGACTGATTACACCGTCATGTTCGATAAGCCTGGCACCTACACCTTCTACTGCACCCGTTGGTGCGGACCAAACCATTGGCGCATGCGCGGCATGATCACTGTTACGGGAGAAGGCGCAGAAGAACCAGTCACCCCGCCACTGTACGTGCAGCTTGGTTTGGACATTGACGCTCCGCATAAAGCCCGAATTGTATCGGCAGAGAATCCGTCTGCCCAACGGGGAGCAGATATAGCGCTCGATCTATCCGCTTACCAGTCGCAGTATTACTATCGCTCCCACAGTCCGGAAGAAGCCTGGCAGGATTTACGTGGCGATATCAACTTTGCTTCCTACTCCGACCAACAACTTTGGGATTCAGTTGCCTTCATCTGGCAGTCCAACACCTCGCCGGATGTACTGGCCGAAGCCCGTCAACTCTACGCCCAGAACTGCGCCGCCTGCCACGGGGAGTCAGGGGGCGGGAATGGCGTCTTTAGCGGCGAACAGTCCCAGGTCCAGGATGAAGCGGGCGGGATGATTTCAGGGCACGAAATTGTCAGTCCCAGCGATTTCACCGATCCCATTCACATGCTGTCCACTAGTCCAGCGGCACTGCAAGGCAAAATCCTGCGTGGCGGGATGGGTACCGGCATGCCGATGTGGGGCGTCATTTTCACAGAGGGTCAGACCTGGTCGTTGGTCAGTTATCTCTACACATTTCAATTCGAGGAGGTACGCTAAATGAGCAAGAAGTTCAAGAACAGTAAGCGAAGAAAGCAGAAACAAACTGTTTCAACGCCGGTATTTATTCTGATGATCGGTGGAGCGCTTTTGTTGGCAGCCGGTATCCTGTTTGGTGTGCAGCATGTTGGTGGTGACAATGACAGTGGCGCTGGGACGCCTGCACTGGCAGTGGATCAGGAAGTGATTGAATATGGCGATGTCAAATTCAACACCAACCTGACGTTTGAGATCAAGGTCACCAATACCGGCGATGGCACGCTCAAATTTAAAGAAGACCCGTACATTGAAGTACGGGAGGGCTGCTGACCGCCTAGCCTGACCATCGGTTCGATGGTACTCAAGCCTGGTGAAAGCACCACTGTCACATCTTCTGTTTTTATGATGCATGAAGGCATGGACGGCCCGCACGATTTCGCTGTCCATCTGAAAACCAACGATACTGCCCAACCAGATAAGGTTGTTTCAGTTATGTCTAACTGGATACCGTAAGAACGATCTTCTTTGGTTGCTCTAAAAAGTTGGATGAGCAGCAGCCCGGCGCTGGCAAATGTCCTTGCCGGGCTGCAAATGCTCGCTAAAAACACTTTGGAGGTAAGAAGATGAGCAAATTAAAACGAAAACAGATCCGTGAGCGTCAGCGTCGTCAGAAAATAAGAACCAATCTGATATGGGGTACTTTAGGGATAGTTGCTGTTGTAATAATTGGATTATTTGTTTGGCAAGGTAACCGGTCGGTTGCATCTGTAGGTGAGCAGGTCGAGGTCTCGCCTGATTATGTCAACCACATTGAAGAGGGGACCGATCCCGGTCCCTTCCCGTCCGATCCACCAGCCGGAGGGAGGCATTATGCCAGCGAGTTGGATGCCGGCTTTTACGAAGAAAATTCATCCCAGACACAAATTGCCTATCCTGAAGGTTATATCGGACATAATCTGGAACACGGCTACGTTGTCTTCTGGTACAACTGCGCATCGCTTAGCGACAGCGATTGCAGCACGCTTAAATCTGAGATCAAGGGTGTCATGGATGATTTTGGCGGCACCAAGTTGATCGCCTTCCCGTGGCCATCATTGGACGTGCCGGTGGCCATGACCTCTTGGGGACGTTTACAGCGCTTCGATTCTTTCGACCCGGAAACTGCATCCGCTTTCGTTCAGGCCAACCTGAATAAGTCCCCTGAGCCAAATGCACAATAAACATGACCAGCTTATCTAGTGCACCTCAAAAACCAGTCTCGTTGGCGGAACGATTGGTCAAGAACTGGTTTCTGTTGTTCATCCTCATCTATGGGCTGTGGGTCTGGATACCCTTCCTGGCCCCGCTTTTCATGCGCATGGGCTGGGATGGCCCCGCCAATGCGATTTACTTCGTTTACTCGTTCTTTTGCCACCAACTGCCGGAACGCTCTTACTTTTTGTTCGGTCCCAAAATAAGTTACTCTCTGTCTGAAATCCAAGCTGTCTGGATGGACACCGTCAACCCGCTGCTGCTGCGCAAGTTTACTGGCACACTGGAGATGGGATGGAAGGTGGCCTGGTCAGACAGGATGATCTCGTTTTACGGGGGACTATGGCTCTTTGCGCTGATCTGGTACCCGCTTCGCCGCCGGACCCGTGGCCTGTCTCTGTTTCTATTGGCTTTGTTCCTGCTCCCGATGGTTCTTGACGGTGGCTCGCACTTCATCGGCGATCTGGCGGGCATCGGCCTGGGATTCAGGGATTCCAACCTGTGGCTTGCAAACCTGACCCATTTCGCCTTTTCTCCAAATTTTTACGCTGGCGATGCGCTCGGCTCGTTCAACTCGTGGATGCGCATCCTCACCGGGTTGTTAGCAGCGCTGGGACTGGTCTGGTTTACGTTCCCGTATTTGGAGTCAGCCTTTTCGGAGTAGAATTGTCGCATGGAAAAAATACGCATTCTATTGGCTGACGACCATGCTATCGTGCGGGCGGGCATCCGTCAGTTTTTGGAATCAGCCCCGGATATGGAAGTCGTGGCCGAGGCCGGGGACGGAGAACAGGCCATATCGCTGATACAAGCTGAACGTCCGGATGTGGCGGTGCTCGATATCCAGATGCCGAAAGCGACTGGGATCGAGGTCACCCGCTGGGCCAAATCCAACGCCCAGGGTGTCGGTATCCTGATCCTGACCGCTTACAACGACGATCCGTATGTGATGGCTGTTTTGCAGGCCGGAGCAAACGGCTTTGTGCTCAAAACCGCCGCCCCGGATGACATCATCCAGGCCGTGCGGGATGTGCATGACGGGAAATCAGTGCTGGACCCGTCCGTGACCGGGGCACTGATGGCGCAAATATTTCACAAGCCAGACACACAGGTAGTTGAGCAGCTGACGGATCGTGAAATGGAAGTGTTGCATCTGGTGGCCAAGGGCTTTACCAACAAAGCCATCGGCGTGCAATTGAGCATAAGCGACCGCACCGTGCAGGGACACCTGGCACATATCTTTTCGAAGCTGCAGGCCGCCAGCCGCACCGAAGCTGTGATGCGGGCGGTTTCGCTGGGCTGGATTTCGCAGGATGCTGGAACGCTGACTGAGTGAGTTCCATGCGCCCGGAAAAATTCCCAAAATTGAATTTCAAGATATTCTGGAAAGGCTCCACGCTGCAATTGCTGGGTGTGATCATCCTGCCGTTGGCGCTGCTGGTGCTGATTTTTGCATTGGGCAGTACCTGGCTGCACCAGCGGGCCATGCGGGAGATGGTTGGCGAACGGGACGAACTGGCTGTGCGGGCAGCAGCAGGCGCTTTGAGCACCGAAGTCCACCATCGCCTTTCAGCCATGCGGGGTCTTGCTCTGCGAGTTGCTGATAACAATGATATCAACAAGGAAACGCTGGCTTCTTACGATTTTCTCGCCCCTGATTTCGATCTGGGGCTGGCCGTATTCTCTTCGAAAGGGGAACTAATCGCCGGGTCATTTGATACCAGGCTGGATTGGGAAGCTTTGTTCTCCCAGCCCGATTTTGAAGACTTCATCCAGCGCAGCACCGAGACCGGAGAGATCATTGAATGGACATTTGATGGGACGCCGGGGATATTGGTTAGCGCAGCATCTCCGAACGAAGGGTTGGTTGCTGTTGGTGGAATTTCTGCCAAAGCTCTGGCCGCTCACATTGTTACCAACGTGCTTCCTGGTGAACGAGAAGCCCGGATCTTTATTGTCAACAAAGAACACGTAGTTGTTTATCAGAGTGGCTCGGAGGGGTATGGGGTAGAGCCTGCTACACATCCGGGTGTCGATGAAGCCTTGAAGGGTTTGAGCGGCACATTTTACATGCAGAACCAGGGTATCGAGCACGTTGTTTCCTATAGCGGAGTTCAACCGTTGGGCTGGGCGCTGGTCATGGAAGAACCCTGGCAGGCGGTCGCCACGCCTATCTTGACCACAACCCAAGTTGCGCCACTGGTATTGGTACCGATATTGATCATTACATTGGCCGGTTTGTGGTTCGGTGCCCGACAGATCGTCCAGCCGCTGCGTGACCTGGAGCAGAAGTCGGCGCGACTAGCCTGGGGCGATGCGAGCGGAATCGAAGAGCCGGTTGGCGGCATTGCTGAGATCCGTCATTTGCAGGCCGAGTTGACACACATGGCGCGCAAAGTTCAGACTGCCCAGCGTAGTCTAAGAGATTACATCGGGGTTATCACCGATGCTCAGGAGGAAGAACGCCGCCGTCTGGCGCGTGAACTTCACGACGATACTCTTCAATCCATTATTGCTCTTAAGCAACGGGTGCAGTTGGCGAAAAAGAACGCTTCGAATGATGCCTCGTTGCAATCCCTGCAAGAGTTGGAAACCATTGCCGAGCAGACAATTGAAAACTTGCGCCGCACCACCCAAGCCCTGCGCCCAGTCTATCTCGAAGACCTGGGACTGGTCACAGCCCTGGAGATGCTGGCCCGTGAAATGGAATCGGCCTCGAAAGTCAAAGTGACGTTCCAGAAACAGGGGAGTGAAAAGCGTCTGGCTGCTCCAGTTGAGTTGGCGCTCTATCGCATGGCACAAGAAGCGCTCAACAATGTGGCTCACCATGCGCAGGCCACGCAAGCAGAACTGGGTATCCATTTTGGTGAAGATAAGATAGAGATGCGGGTCAGCGACAACGGCATTGGCTTCGAGACCCCCAACACGCCTGCCGACTTCGCTCCCTCCGGCCATTTTGGGCTGCTGGGCATGTACGAGCGGGCTGACCTGATCGGGGCGAGGCTAAATATCCGCTCGGTGCCAGGTGAGGGGACGAATTTGACTATCCATTTGCCGCGGAAAACGTAAGCATTTAGCAAATTTAACTTTGGGGATATTTCACTAGTCAATTGTTTTCTCATTTGTCTTATTTTTTACAAGATATTGACACCTTTGCAGGAATGAAAAGGAAGATTATTGTAGTATTGTATCTAAAAATATATCTATGGCCTGTCTGGATACATCGACATTATTTAAGGTATCAACTAAATAAACTGTTTGTGATAAAAAGAATTATTAGGAGTCAAGCAAATTTATCAAAGATTCTGGCAGAGCTACAAACTGATTACTCAATGATGATTTTTTGTAAAGCCTAGTGGCTTGGCTAGTTTATTTTCTATCTATGTCTATTAAAATATTATAGGAGGAATAAAACCAATGTTAGAAAAAGATCAAAAATCTTCCGGGAATTACAAGAAATTTTTTGCAATGATAGTAATCTCAATGATCTTGATGTATTTCTTGACGTACCTGAACTCCATCTTGATTCTTGAGCATGCTTGGTTCAGCGAAACACGATTGTTCATGACCCTCATTATGGGGTCTGCAATGATGATAGTTATGCTGGCTTTTATGCGAAATATGTATAAGAACAGCAAGGTGAACATAGCAATATTTATCGGTGCTGCTTTACTGTTCTTCTCCGCAGTTTGGCTGGTACGCAGCCAGGTAACGGTCAGTGGAGTGGACTATATGGAGGGAATGATTCCGCACCACTCTATCGCTATCTTAACCAGTGAACGTGCCAAAATCGAAGATCTGCGTGTTCGCGAACTTGCAGACGAGATAATCAAAGCGCAGCGCAGAGAGATAAAAGAAATGGAATGGCTAATCGATGATATTAGAGTCAATGGAGCAGTAACCAGCCAGGAAGGGGTAGAGGCGAGACCAGTACCGACATTCACAGGTGGGCTGGACTAAAGAAGTAGAACAGCTGAGGTGGGTCAGTCAACTAGCCAAACCAGGTGGCCTATGCTTGATGGCATAGGCCATTTTGCTTATATCAAAACAGGCGCAAAACCGCTGGATAGGATGGCAACAGCGCCTTAAACTTGTGGATGAAAGGAAAGGATAACGATGGACAAACACGATACCACGCAACACGAAGAGCATGAACATCACAAACATCAAGAACATCAAGAACAACAAATGGATAACTCTGAGCACTCTGAACATGATATGCAAGCGATGAAACCCGAAGATCACTCTGGCCATGATATGGGGTCGATGGACCATGAAGGCCACGATTCCCACAGCGGCCACGGCACTGATCACAGCGGCCATGAGCAAATGTTCCGCACCCGCTTC
>JBAVJG010000383.1:0-7990 GCA_049687655.1 Anaerolineales bacterium
GGATGACATATCCTACGGCAATCAATTCATATACACTGATCTTGCGGATGTGCGCGAGGATTTCTTCTTCGCTGGCTGGCGGTTCAGCGGGAAAATCTTTGTTTCCTTGCCTGTATGGCAGGCCGACCAATTTACGCAATAGGTAATATGTTTTGTTATTTCGCAAAGACATGTGAATAAAAACATATACCATAAGCACGATAGACAGCCATACCCAAATCTGCCCCCAGATTTTAAGGATGAAGGGCATAATGAGGCCAGTCAGGCCCATGACCAGGAATGACACGAAGAGCACCACAAGGGTTGTAGAAGAAAGTTCAAGCATAGCGCGGATGCGTTCGATGTTGGTCTCTTTGCGGAGTTGAAAAGCCATAGCAACCGAAGTCCCATGTGCCAGGAAAAAGGTAATTACTGATAAAACATGGATGAAAATGAGCCAGCGTAGCAACATAAAAAAACCTCCAATACGACTAAAGTGGATTACGGATTGATAATCTTCTGATAAATTTCTTTCTTACTCCAACCGGACTGCTCCGCCAACTCTGCCGCGATCTCCCTGGACCTTTTGCCTGCTTCCGTTGCGGACAGAATAGCTGCATCCAAATCTGACTCTGTCCATTTTTGTACCACATCTTGCCCCCCGGCAACTACCAACGTGAACTCCCCGCGCGCAGGCTGTGATTTGAAGTATTCCAGCGCGCCACTGACATTCCCGCGCCAGAATTCCTCGAACATTTTGGTCATCTCGCGCGCCACGCAGATGCGCCGGTCACCTAGTTCGGCGAGAATATCTTCAAGCGCTTCGGTGACGCGATAAGGCGACTCAAGAAAAATGAGCGTGTAAGTCAGGTTTTCAACCTGACGTAAAGATTTGCGGCGTTCTCCAGCTTTATGGGGCAGATACCCGAGATACAGGAAACTGTCAGTGGGCAGGCCGGAAACGGTCAGGGCGGCGATAGGGGCTGAGGGCCCGGGAACAGGCCGGACCTCAAAGCCCGAGGCGAGGGCTGCCCTCACCAGTTCATAGCCGGGGTCATTGATGGCCGGGCTGCCCGCATCCGAGACAACGGCCACATCCCCATCTGTGAGTTTAGAGAGGATCGAGTCGATTTTGTCCAGTTTGTTGTGTTCAAAGTAACTGGTCAGTTTTGTGCTGATCGCGAAGTGCTTGAGCAGTTTGCCGGTGTGACGGGTGTCCTCCGCAGCGATCAGCACGGACTCGCGCAAGATTCGTACCGCCCGCGGCGACATGTCCTCGAGATTGCCGATAGGGGTAGCGACCAGATAAAGGGTGCCCATGCGGGTATTTTATCACCGACCCTTGCCCCTCCGCCCTTCGGTACCCTTTTGCGAACTGCCTAAGTCCTAAGTTGAATCGTCGTATTTGGGAGAGGCCGGGTGGGGGCAGGGGGTTATAATCTCCCAAGCCTTGGAGGTGCTATGATCGTTGTTTCAGATTTGATGGGTACATTGACCGCTGGCTCACCGGTGCTTGGGTTGGTGGACTGGGTGCGTCACAACCAGAGCAAATGGCAGGCAAGCTGGTATATAGTATCTATTTTGCCGGGCTATTTACTCGCCAAGCGCGGACTGATCGAATGGCAAAAATGGGGGCAGGGGTTGATGATCGACAGCCTGTCCCTGATCAAGGATGCTTCACCGGAAAAATTTGAAGAGGTCGCAGAATGGGTGGTGGAAAAAGATCTGTGGATAAAACGGCATCAAGACGTCATTGATCGCTTGCAGGGGCACGCACAGGCAGGCGCACAGGTCTACATCGCCAGCAGTGTCCATCAACCTGGCGTGGAAGCCTTTGCCAGGCATATTGGCGCGCGGGCTATCGGAACGCCGGTCGAGTTCGTGAACGGACAAGTACGTCTCGCGGGCGAGTTGGTTGCGGACGAGAAGAAGATCGAGCAAGTGCTCTCACGACTGGGTGTGGAGCGTGTCGATTTTGCCTACGGCGATACTGCCCTCGATATTCCTTTACTGGAACATGCCGACCATCCTGTAGCTGTCTATCCCGAAGATAAACTCCGGGAAGTAGCCCAGGAACGCGGGTGGGAAATCATCGGCGAAACGGCCAGCTATCCGTAGTGGGCGCTAAAACGGATGAATCCAATCACTGTGAGTGGGATCGTAGTCAGGGGGCACCGGGTTGCCTCCCAACCCTCCGATGTGTATCCGTATGGGACCCTCGAGAAGCAAAAACCCGTCTTCAAAACACTCGGGTTCGATCTCGAAGATTTTTACAACGGCACGTTGAACATATCGATCAGCCCACATAGATTTGAGATGACAAGTCCGGAAATCACGCTTGAACGCGTGGAGTGGACTGACCTGCACCCACCGGAAACCTTTTCTTTTTCGAGATGTACGCTCATTTATAAAGATGTCCGCTATGCTGGCTGGGTCTATTACCCTCATCCGGAAACGAAAATCCGGCATTTCGATAATCCGTCCGTGATCGAGATCCTCACGCAGTATGTCCCTGACATTCATTATGGCGACAAAGTCGAAATCAAACTGAACCGCGACGAAATTACGGTGATTGCAGAATAGATGAATTGGTTTTTGATTTGAAAGCGAAGGGAAGTTTGCTACTGGCTTAGATCATAAAGATACGCACCCGCGCCGAAACCTTCGTATTTATCTATGAGGACCCCGTATGGATCGATGAATTCCAGATAAAAACTGCGCGTATCTTCCGCCGAACAGTTTTCACAGTCAACGACTTCTGAAAACAGGAACCACACTCGCTCATTCCCATCCAGGCTGAGCACATCCTTTTCGTAGTTTTGTAAAGCTACTCGTTTCTTAATTCCTTGCTCCCCTGTCATGATATTGCCCGCATCGAGACCGTAAAATGGAGCGTAATATTGAAAAGTTGAATCCGTTCTATAGAAAACATATAGGATATCGTTTTGCATCCTGTTTTCTGCTACATATTCGATGACCGGACGGATGTCCACTCTTCTGCCTGCGATTGCCATGTCATACGTGATGGGGGCTATTTGCCAGATGACCATCATTGCCAGCAGTCCACTGAGAACTGCGGCGATGTTGGGCTTCCATTTCGCAACCAGCCAGAATATGCCTCGGATGCCCTCAGCCATCAGCAAGAAAGCAAATGGGATGAGGAATAACATGAAGCGGTTTTTGAGAGGGTATCTCTCTAATGCAGAAGCAAACCCCACCATGATAAAGGGCAAAATGACCAACAGGGCCATCTTTCGATCTCTTATCAGCAGAGATACAGCGCCGATGGATGTCAAAACCAGGGTGGTCAATGCCATCACATTATCGGATCTGTGAAATGCAAAGAACAAGAACGTATAGTAGGTATCGACGAACCAACCCTTATCGCCCCAGGGTGGCACAGGTACATAGGCTTTCCCCCAGTAATCTATCAGGTATTCGTCCGCGACTATATGTCGCAATGAAACCAGATACTCAAGCCCAAAGCTGGCCAACCACCCGATGCCGACGCCAAGGATCCAGGCCCAGGGCGCGTACTCTTTGCGCGTGAATTTTTCGAGCACCAAGACCAGCCCAACGCCCGCCATGATGAAAACGGACGGGTGAGAGATCCATATTACAACCGCACCCGCAATCCCAAGGATTGCAAAGTCTATTGGCCTCACATTTTCCCTGAGACAATTCCATGCCAGATAGACCATCAACAGAGCGGCCGTGACATCGCTGGAGTATTGTTTGAGTTCAGAAGAATAATAGACCAGCCACCAGGTGATGGAAAATAGCGTAACGGCGACCAGCCCAAAGGTTCCGAAAGAGGCGCGGGCGAATCTGTAGATCAGGTAAATGGCCAGGATGCCAGCAAATAACGGGAATAGCCGCATCACATAGTCATGATTCCCAAAGATAAGGATGGAGGTTTTCTCGATGAACAGGAATCCAATGGGTGCAGCCTGGTGATAGTCCAGTAGCCGGGTCAGCTCTCCAAAGCTCCGGTTGACGATATTGACCGCCAGGCTGGCTTCGTCTGTCCACAAAGAACGGTTGAGGAGATATTGGCGCAGGCGTAAAAAGACACCCAGCAGAATAACGCCCCACCATAAATAATCTGCCTTGATAAAAGTTTGCGCTCGCTTCCAGGTTTCTCCCATGCCTGTTTCCTCGACTATTAAGGATGTTGCCGCAACGTGCGGTACAGGCTGCATTATACTTTGTCAACAGCAGCCAGATACGGAGGAGCCATGCAACCATTTTTCGAAGACTATCTGCAAAATTTACAGGACCTGCACACTGATATTCTCAACGCGTTCAAAGACCTGGCCGTCGCCGCGCTGGACTGGAGCCCGGCCACAGACATAAACTCGATCAATGTGCTGGTAGTCCACACCGTTGGCGCCGAACGTTTCTGGATTGGGGAAGTCGTTGGCGGTGACCCGGCCAATCGAGACCGGGAGGCCGAGTTCCAAGTCCACGGGCTGGAAACGGAAACGCTGGTTCAGCGACTTAATGAGGGCTTCGCGTATATCCATTCCACGCTGGAGAATCTAACCATCGATGATCTCAACGCCTTGCGTAGCCTCCCTAAACGAGAAAGAAGTGTATCCTGGATTCTCGGCCATGTCCTGAAGCACACTGCAACACATCTGGGCCATATCCAGTTGATGCGCCAGGTTTGGGAATTGTATGGCGAACACGATGGATGAAAAAATACTCTGGGACATCCGCGCCTTTGTCTACCGTCACTTTGCGGACACGACCCATGCCCCCAACGTGGACGAAACCGCTGCCGCCTTCGCTCTGACTCACGAGGAGGCTGCTTCCGCTTACGCGGCCTTGCACGAGCGTCATGCTTTTTACCTGACCCCTGGCACACACGACATCCTGATCGCCAACCCGTTTTCAAACATCGAGACACCCTTCCGCGTGCATGCAGGCGGAAAAGCTTATTTTGCCAATTGCTCCTGGGACTCGCTCGGTATCCCAGCCGCCCTGCACACTGATGCTGATGTGGAAGCGGTCTGCGCCCAGAGCGGTGCATCGATCTCATTACATGTGCGCAATGCAGAAGTATTCGATTCGGATGTGCTGGTACATTTCCTGCTCCCATTCAAACAATGGTACGAAGATCTGGTCCGTACCTGAGCGACCATGCTCTTCTTCCGGTCGGAAGCGGATTTGGAGGCCTGGCTGCAAGCCCAAAATGCGTCCCGCGGGGAAACGCTGACCATAGCGAAACTCTGGGAGTTATCTCAGCGCTGGTATCAGGATCGCATGGATGTCAACTATCACGGCAGAACCCTGGAACAGGTGCAGGAGATTTTCAGGAGGGTTGAGTTGGTTTCAGAGTTTTGGGGATGAACGTTTGAGGGCAAATGCTATAATTTCAGCATGGATCCCAACCGCAAGCACTGGAACGAGCAGCTTAAGCTCCTGCGCCAGGCCTTGAACAATCCCGAAGACCATCAAACCGTCATTGACCTGTTCCTGAATCAACACGCGATGGTTCATGATGCGGAGATGTCTCAAATGGGATTGCCATCTTTTGCAGACGAAGTCTGGGATGGCGCCAGTGATGCAACCCTCCGCTGTGTGCCACCGAAATTCGAACATTCCATCGTCTGGATCATCTGGCACCTCGCCCGCATCGAAGATATGACCATGAATGGGCTGCTGGCGGGAAAGAAGCAGGTCTTTTTCCGGGGAAATTGGCTGAGAAAACTCAATGTCACTGAAAGTCACAGCGGCAACGTGGTCATGGATGATGCTGATGTGTCCGAACTCAGCCAGATGATTGATATTGATGCGCTTAAAAAATATCGTCTCGCGGTTGGGCGCTCCACGCGGGAGGCAGTTAAAGCGCTAGAACTGGATGAATTAGAGCGCAAAGTCGAGCCCGCGCGATTGCAGGAACTTTTGGAGGATGGCTCGGTTGTTGAAGCAGCCAGCGATCTGTTGACTTACTGGGGGAGCCTGACAATGGCAGGTCTGCTTCTGATGCCGCCCACCCGGCACAACTTTGTCCATTTGAACGAGGCCTTGAAGATAAAGAAGAAATGTCGATAAAAAAACATCCACCCTTTTCTTAAAAACAGGGTGGATGAACAACACAAAAGTCGCTACTTTTAAGTTTTCAAGAAATTTACAACTTGCTTGTGTACCTCCAAAGATTGTAAAGCGCCTCTATGCCCTAATCCTTCAGTTTCAATCAGGTTTGCGCTCTTCCAGACACGCGCAATAGCACGACTGTCTTCAATGGGCGTGACGTTGTCCCCAGTGTCATGGAACATCAGCGAGGGGATATTGATTTTCTGTGTCATCTTCTCGTTCCAGATGGCATCCAGCACTTCCTTTCCAAAATTCGCATAGGTCATGTCACGCAGCCCATCAATGATGGTATCCGGCAGATTGGCCAGCACCTGGAAGCGCGGTAGCGAGTCCAGAAGCCGGTTAAACGAGCCCAGGTAGATCAGTCGGGAAGGAGGCGGGAAATCCCGGTTGATCAGAACATACGAAGTGATCAGAGTCCCGAAGGAGTGGGCGATGACCGCCTCAAAGGGTCCTTCCCGTTCGTTGATCAGATCCATTGTGGGGGCAATTTCAAGGATATTGGTCATCTTTCCATCTGATTCACCATGCGCTGGCTGATCGAAAGCCACCATGCGGTATCCCGCATCCAGCAGGGGATGCACGAAACCGGTCATCTGAGCGCGGGCGCTGCCCCAGCCGTGCATCAGCAAAACAGCGGGACCACCCTCTCCCCAGGTCGTGATCGCTAACTCGCCGCCCTCGAATGGGAGACGATAATTATTTCCCTGCTCGATGCTTTCCAGTTCCCTGGGCTTGACTTCATACTGTGATGGGCTGAAAAATGCCTGGTACGCTTTTTTCAAGATCGCCTGATTCTTGAGGCTTGTCGTTTCTAAAGTTGTCATTATCTCTCCTTTTTTACTTACCAATAAGTAAGTTTTGAAATTAAAAAAATTTACACAACTACCGCTACTGCTTTTATTTTTCAGGTTGGTTGCGGTACAAGCAGGTCTTGCTTATTTTGTTGGATCACTGCCTGAAATTTTTCTGCGCCGAGCGCCCGCGCCATCTGCAACGCCCCCTGCACACTGGACAGGATCAACGCGGCTTTATCAGCAGGCTGGCCGTTGAATTGGAAGACGCCTGCTGCCCGCCCCTCCTCCAGCGTGGAGGTCAGCCAGGCCAGCAATTCGCCTGTCAGCGACTCAGTTTGTTGGCGCAAGGCATCTGGAATGGAATTGAACTCGGCCTCCAGCGAACCTGCTATGCAGACCTTGCCATGATCGGCTCGCATGTTAGCATAAATCTCGAAGAACCAGTCCAGCTTTTCTTGCGGAGGCAGGTCTTTCACACGTGCGTTGTTGATCCACAACTGGAAGCGGTCGCGGTAGCGCTGTACGACCGCGCAACCTAGATCCTCTTTGCTCGGGAAGTGGTAATGGACTGCGGCATTCTTTACGCCTAATTCATTGGCGATATGGGCATAACTGAAACCGTTGAAGCCCTTATCCTGTAGCAGGGCTTCGCCTAAATCCAAAATCGCGCGTTTGGTGTTGGTGGTCATTTGGGATATTCTACTTACTAGTTAGTAAGTTGTCAAGAGGGCTATCCTCTCGGAGTTGAACAGAATGCTATAATGATTTCAGATGAGAGGAGAGTGACAAATGAACCGACCAGCGGGTTTTGTTCCTGCAAACTATCATTTGGCTGGCAAACTGTTGTTGATTCTAGGTGGGATTGGTTTGCTAGCAACCGGTGTGGATGCCCTGACGGGCTGGTTTGGACTGCCGACGATTGTCTTGATTGTGAGTCTGGTATTGATTCCTGTCAGCCTGTATCTGCTGTTTGTAGTGCCGAAGGAAGAGTAGAGTGGGATTTAAGAAATTTTTCTTGATTTCTGCCTCATCGCAATCTCAAAATTCTCACGCAGCAAGGCAATCGCCTTCTCCACATCCCCATCTTCTCGTAAATAAAAACTGACCCAACC
>JBAVJG010000384.1:0-2234 GCA_049687655.1 Anaerolineales bacterium
TGAAAAAGATCGTGTACATTTTTATCGCCCTGACGATGCTCCTGTCAGGTTGTGGAACATTGGAGATTTCCTTCGATGTGACTCCCGTCTCGGCGGCCGCTGGGCCTGGTTCTGCTGACCCTGTTTCTGATCCTGCTACGCCTGCGCCCCTTCCCGTTTTACTATCGCTGGATTCGACCTCGGAAGAGATCCAGGCTGCTATGCTGGAGAGCGCCACCAAATGGGAGACCATCTGGATGGACGGCACCGTTACCTGGTACGACCCGACCGGATCCGACAATCCGCCGCAGGTCTACCGCGAGCAGGTCTGGATCGACCAGTCAGTCAATCGCTTTCGAGTTTTGCTTGGATCTGGAGATGACCCAGCCGACACGTTCAAAGTGTGCGATGGGAACACAATATTGGAAATGAACTTGCCAAGCGGAGCGAGCCAGTCCCGTCTCTTGCCTGAATTCGCCAAAGCACCACAATTCGTGCCGCCGCTGGAGCCGGAACACGCCTATCCCAACCCGATGTGGGGCCAGATCGGCACGCCGCTCTCCGAGTTGGTCTTTTCCGCCGACCGTGCTCAAAACCAGGGCACCTTCAAGCCGGTTGCCATTGAGAACGTCGCCGGGCGCGGGACTCTGGTCGTGGAGTGGACCTATATCCAAAACCAGCAGCCATCTTTCCGCGCTTGGTTGGATTTAGGAACCGCGGTTATCTTGAAGATACAGGAGTTAGGCAAAGGCGGCGGGGAGGCAGTGCAGGCTGAACGGGTGGTGGATCAGGTGGTCTATGATGCGCCCCTGGGTGATGAGCTGTTCAACTTGCAGTTCAGCGAATTGCCGTCTTTCAGCGACATTAGCGGGCAATCGTTATCCCCTGCGGAACCTGCACCAACACAGTCGTCCGAGGATGACCCGCTTGGGCAGGTATATTTCTTCATCACCGATCACGTGTACAGAAATGAAACAACCAATCTTGTACGCCTGCCCGGCTCGTGTGTAGCTGGTCAAACTGCCTGCCCCGAACCTGAGCCCATCACTCCACCTTTCGGCCTGAATTTCAGCTTGACGCCACTGGTTTGGTCGCCAAATGGAAAATATGCCGCTGTTGCATATCCTGTCAGCCTGGAAGGAAATACCGCCACGCTGTTCCTGTTTGATCCTGAAAACCAGAGTTGGCAAAGTTTGGCCGAATTCAATTTCATCGACCCTCCAATTTGGTCTAGGGACAGTAACTGGTTGGCTTTTCGTGAACAAGATGGCTTAGGTGGGGAAGATGTTTACGTAGTTCGCCGTGACGACAGCGGCCTGACCAACATGACTGACAGCGACAAACTGCCTCCCGAAGGTCGCCCTTACATTCTGAGCGGATGGATCAACGATAATATCATCCTGCGTTCCGGGAATCCCGGCGTGGGCGGGCTGGTTTACTTGCGTCGCGTTGGAGACGGCTTTACCAAACCACTCTTCGACACACCCTGGACGAAAACCGATATGGTGCCTTCGCCAGATGGGTCTTTCCTGGCATATCCAGATATTGATAAGCAGAGAACTTTGCTCAAGCTGCTTTCCCCGGATGGCACTACCTTCCGTGACCTGGCTACTTTCCAGAGCGGTTCTATTTATCCGATCATCTGGTCGCCGGATGGCACGCAAATTGCTTTCGCTCGAATAGACTCGCAACCGATCAATGGACAGGATGTCTACAACATCGGAAGTGATGGCCGCAATCAACAGCAGGTTTATCACAGCGATATGGGCAGCATCAGCACAATTGCATTCTCGCCGGACGGACAGTATTTGCTGATCCAGGATGATGATCCCACCGGCCGGCACATCTACGTAGTGAACCTGTCCACGCTAGGGACGAATATTCTCCGAGCCCCCAGCCTACCCCTGGATTGGTGGTGGTTGGCGCCCTCGTGGCGACCTTAGGTGAAGCCTTTCATGAAACCCTTACTCCGCTTTTTTTTCTTGTCAATTTTTCTGCTCGTATCCGCCTGTGGCACGCTTGAAGTGCGAATCGAGCGTACGCCTACACCAGATGTTGGTATCTCGGCCTCTTTGTTGGCCCGACAAGATCAATTGACCCAGTCAGTGGACCAAGCCAATGCGCTATCATATGTGGATGCGACCGCTACGCCCAAAGAAAATCGGGGAAAGACCGATACGTATGGCACGATCTATTTCTGGTTGAGCCATTCAACCTTTGACCCCAAAGACCCATCCAGCCAGATCGATGTAGGC
>JBAVJG010000385.1:0-8914 GCA_049687655.1 Anaerolineales bacterium
AGTGCGTAACATCTCGCTGGAGAAATTATGGATCGACAAATATGAGGTAACGAACATCCAGTATCAGTATTATCTCGATCAGGTCAACGGCCAGCAGCCGGTGGTCTGGCCCGCTGAATGGGGGCACCCGGTCAGGGGTGTGACCTGGGATCAGGCGGCGGCTTATTGTGGCTGGGCGGGCAAGCGGTTGCCGACTGAGGCCGAATGGGAGGTAGCAGGCCGGGGGCCCGGCCCCGATGCGCCTGAGTATCCCTGGGGGAACGATTCCCAAGCCGGCGGGGAAATCGTCAAGTTACCCCTGGAAGAAACGTACGTCGTAGGCACCTTCCCATTCAATGTCAGTCCCTTTGGAGTCTACGATATGGCCGGCAATGTTTGGGAATGGGTTGGGGAGCCGTACGAGAGTGTGCAAGCCGGGAATCAGATTTTGCGCGGCGGACGCTTCGGATTTATCAAAGACATGGCCTACCGCGAACAGGTCAGTCCGGATGATGAGCGATTTGTCCCTTACGCAGGTTTTCGTTGCGCAACAAGCCAATTGGAGGAAGAATAGCATGAAAAACATACAACTTTATCGGTTCAAGTGGATCGCAAAAATTTTGATTCTGGTTTTGACGGTTGCGGGATGCGCCACCCAGGTGGAAGTCCCGTCAACAGACCTCCCGATCGTCCCGGCATCACAACCTGCTTCTCCCGAAGAAGAGAGCATCCCACCGAAGGGCGGGTCCGAACCCACACCCGAACATGAGCACGAACACGAAGACGGTGAGGAGCCCCATGAGCATTTGGCCGTGTCAGATATGTTATACGGGGATGATTTTACGGATCCGGCCAGTGGCTGGCCGCAGGAGAACTACGACAACTACTTCATCGGCTATCACGAACCGGATTACTATCACGTCCAGGTGCAAAGCCCCTACGACAAGACCCTGGTCCCGGTGCCGGGAAAGCCCACCTTCGAGGATGCCACCATCGAAGTCAAGGTCTTCACCGACCTCGACAACACGGCCGAAGATGGCGATTATCTCTACGGTGTCGTCTTCCGCCGCTCGGGCGACCAGTACTATGCCTTCACCATTTCTCCGTACACCCAGAAATGGTATGTGCTCAAAAGCTCCCTCAATGCGCTGGAAGTGCTGAGAGAAGGCTCTGACAACAGCATCCAGGGCACCAGCCTGGAGACTCAGGACACTCTGCGAGTAGATGCCAAGGGCCCAGGCCTCTTCTTCCACATCAACGACAGGCTGGTCGACCAGTTCAGCGACCTCAGCTACACCAGCGGAGAAGTCGCTTTCTTCGTCCAGACCTTCGACCGTACCCGCATCCACGCCCACTTCAACTCGATCACTATTCGGGACGTCCAACCGCTGCAGCCTCAGACGCAAGTATTATTCGAAGACGACTTCACGGACCCGTCCAGCGGTTGGCCGCAGGAGAACTACGACAATTACTTCATCGGCTATCACGAACCGGATTACTACCACGTCCAGGTGCAAAGCCCCAACGACAAGACCCTGGTCCCGGTACCTGGAAAACCTGTCTTCGAAGATGCCACCATCGAAGTCAAGGTCTTTACCGACCTCGACAACACTGCTGAAGACGGCGATTATCTCTACGGCGTGGTCCTCCGCCGCTCGGGTGACCAGTATTACGCCTTCACCATTTCTCCGTACACCCAGAAATGGTACGTGCTCAAAAGTTCCATCAACACGCTGGAAGTGCTACGAGAAGGCTCGGATGACAGCATTCAGGGCATGAGCCTGGAGACTCAGGACACCCTGCGTGTGGACGCCAAGGGCTCTAGTCTCTTCTTCCACATCAACGACAGGCTGGTCGACCAGTTCAGCGACACGAGCTACGCCAGCGGAGAAGTCGCTTTCTTCGTCCAGACCTTCGACCGGGCACGCATCCATGCGCACTTCAACTCGATCAGCATCCGCGAGGTCCAGCCGCCTTTGATGTGCAGAGTGATAGCGTCCATGTTATATCTGCGAAGCGGCCCCAGCACATTATTTGCTCCGCTCACCTTCCTGACGGAGGGCGAAAGAATCGAACCCCTTGGCCAGAGCGCAGACGGTGAATGGATCCGAGTACGAGTGGAGAGCAGTAATCAGCAGGGATGGGTTGTCAATACCCCCAGCTATGTGTCATGCAACATCGCTATTGCCGACCTTCAAGTTGTTGAGCCTTAGCTGAACAGAAACGCCGGTACTGGCAAGAAAAGCCCCCCGGCTGGTGTATATAACGTAAACCGAGTCCCAATCCAAATTGCGGATTGGGACTCGGTTCATGCATTGTCAATAGCTTTAGAGTAGGGGGACCTGCTCGAATTTGCTATCTTCTTGCATAAGTGCTCTCGCCACCGTACCCCAATTCGGGGCACTTTCCCCGGCGGCCAGGACGCCGCCTAGGACGTATTGTTTTATAGGACTTACGCACATTGCGAAAAGATACCGAAAATAAGGGGGGCGTGCTGCGCACGCCCCCCTTATTTTCGGGCTTCCTCCGTATTTTTGCGTAAGTCCTGTATTGACTTTTGCAAGAGGTCTATTAAATTTTTCATTTTTCCAACACTATACCCTAACGGCCTAGTGGCCATTGTTCACAAGTCTTGCGGTAGTCTCCACCAGGGAAATATTGTCCCCATTCTAGCTGAGTGAAGTTACGTCCGGCACTCTGACAAGCCATACGCAGCATGTCGTCCAGTTGCATGAGCCACAGGCGCGCGGTGCCATCTTCTCCCCCAGTGGCCAGCCAGCGCCCGTCGGGACTGAAGGCCAGGGTATTGATTCCATCTTCATGGCCTGTCAGGGTTAAAAAACTTTGTTCCAAGTTACCCGACTGCAAATCCCACAAGCGGACCGTCTTATCAGCGCTGCCAGTTGCCAACCAACGATTATCCGGACTAAAGGCCAGGGTATTGACCCAATCTTCATGACCGACCAGGATCTTTGGATTAGCCGCCGGGTCAGCAGCACTCAAGTCCCACAGTCGAGCGGTGCTATCCCAACTACCGGTAGCCAGCCAGTGTCCATCCGGGCTGAAGGCCAGGGCGCTGACAGCCTTCGTATGACCGGGCAATTCCTTCGGTGTATCGGCCGGATTGGAGGACCGTAAGTCCCAAAGCAGGACAGCGGGTGCAAAATCACCGCTGCCGGTGGCCAGCCAACGCCCGTTCGGGCTGAAGGCCAAAGTGAGAATATCATCCCGGTGGCCGGTCAATTCTATTGAATTGGTCGCTATATCGGCTGAGGTCAAATCCCACAAACGGACAGTGTTATCGGCGCTGCCAGTCGCCAGCCAATGACCGTCCGGGCTGAAGGCCAGTGCCGTGATTCCATCCGTATGGCCGCGTAGTTCTATCGGCGCAGCCGATGGATTGGGGGCGTTCAAATCCCACAACCGGGAGATTCCTTCTGCACCACCAGTCGCTAACCAGCGCCCATCCGGGCTGAAAACCATGCTCAGGATTTCACCGCTGTGGCCGCTCAACTCTATTGGGGATTCTAATAATTGTGAAGACTCCAAATCCCAAAGCAGGGCCTTTTGATCTCCACCAGCGGAAGCCAGCCAACGGCCATCTGAGCTGAAGGTCAAGGTGTTGATCCAACCAGTGTGCCTACGAAGAATGAACCCATCCGTTGCCAGGTTGCCTGCATTGACATACCACAAGCGAACGGTCGCATCGGCGCCACCGGTTGCCAGCCAATGATTATCCTGGCTAAAGGCCAGGGTTCTGATGCCACCCTCGTGACCACGCAATACGAGCGGGTTTTCATTCAGGTCAGTATAAACCTGGTCCCACAAGCGGACGTCTCCATCTTGACTGCCAGTTGCCAGCCAGCGCCCGTCGGGGTTGAAGGCTAGCGCATTAACCCAGTTGTCATGACCCCTGAAAACTCGCGGATTGACAGCTGGAGCATCAGCATTCACATCCCAAAGCCGGACGGTATGGTCCTGCCCCCCGGTGACCAACCAAAGCCCATCCGGGCTGAAGGTCAGGGTTCTGATCGGGCCTGTATGGCCGGGCAAAACGATCGAGTTTATGGATTCACCCAGGGTGCTCATGTCCCACAAGCGTGCAGTGTTGTCACCGCTGCCAGTGGCCAGCCAGCGCCCATCGGGGCTGAAGGCCAAGGCATTGACCCAATCTGAGTGGCCGCTTAATTCATAGGAGTTTTCAACCGGGTCTGGGCTATTGAGATCCCATAACCTGGCAGTTGCGTCCTCGCTGCCGCTTGCCAGCCAGCGCCCGTCTGGGCTGAAGCCCAGGGTTCGAACGAGCCGGTCGTGACCGGACAAAATGGTCGGGCTGGAAGCCGGGTCGGGATCGTCGAGGTGCCACAACCAGACCGTTTGCGGCCCACCAGTGGCGAGCAGGCGTCCGTCCGGGCTGAAGGCTAAAATTTGAACCCAACCATCCTGGCTGGCGAATACCAGCGGATCCTGATCCGGATTTGTTATGTCGAGATTCCACAAGCGTGCAGTGCCGTCTGCACCGCCGGTGGCCAGCCAATGCCTGTCAGGACTAAATGCCAGAGTAAAGATCGAACCTTTATGGCCACTCAGAACGACCGGATGATCGACCGGTGTAGCGCTTTGCAAGTCCCACAAGCGGGCAGTGCCGTCTGCACCGCCGGTGGCCAGCCAGCGTCCATCCGGGCTGAAAGCCAACGCAATGACTTCACTCTCGTGCTCACTCAGAATTTGGGGATCTACCGATTGAGGCAGTTTAGAAACATCCCATAGCCGGACGGTGCCGTCCTGGCTGCCAGTCGCCAACCAGCGTCCGTCTGAGCTGAAGGCCAACGCATTGACCAGTTCCTCGTGGCCGGGTAACGGCAGTCCATGAGGATCCTTTAGGGTAGCGCGCAGGGCTTCTTCAGCTGACGCCGGGGACTGTTCACCAGGCTGCATGGCAGAATTTGCCTCAATCGCCAAAAGCAGGCTGCGTTGCGGATTTTCTTCCAATAGCGCCTGCGATTGTGCCGCCAGTTGACCTGAGCGAGCAAGTAGCTCCTGTTTTTGCGCTTCTATACTTTGAATATTAGCCCTTCTAAACGCAAGGAAGGAAATGGCTGCCAGAACCATCGCCGCAATACCCAGAACGGAGATTATCCGATTTTGTTGTTTGCGACGCAACTCGCGAGCTTCCTGCTGTACACTAGCTGCCAGGAAATCTACTTCGACCGGAAGTAATTCTGCTTGATGTGCTTCGGCCCATAATTTGGAAGCCGCTAATTCTTTATCGCGCAGCAGCAGGCTCTCGGGTCTATTTTGTCTCTGCCAGACACTAGCCTGTTGTTGCAACAGACTTAAATTGTTTGCGGACCATTTTTCGTTGTCAGTTCTCAGCGGTTCGATCAGGCGATCATGGGTCAGTTCGAACCAGGTGGAGCCGGCGCGTTTCTCCGCGCGCACCAGGTGAGCAGATTCCATAAAGCGGATCACATCGTTATCCAGGCCGCTACTTTTTTCGGGCTCCAGCATCACCTGCCCCCGGGTGCCCTGCTTGGTAATCAGCCGGTCATTGAACCATTCGCGCATGAGACGCTCAGGAGTGCGGTACCTTTCTTCAGCCAAGCTGACCTGTTCGGCATAATAGGCGGACAGGGATTCGTCCACGCTGCCGACGGAGCTGATATGCTTTTCAGTGATCTCAGCTTCGTCAGACGAGAGACTGTTCCACAAACGGTAGCAGACTACCTGAAGTTGGACCGGTTCCACATAGCGTCCCTGTTCTGCCTCCAACGTTCCATCCAGACGCTGGACTTGAATCTGGCGCAAATCATCGATCAGCTTTCTGGCAGCGTTATCCGTAAACTCGACACCCGCCTCGCGAGCCGGTTTTTGGATGGCCTCCAGGGCTGATTCCGCTCTCAGAAAATCGAGCCGGTAGTGATTGGCAAAACGAGTCGGAATGGCAGCCTGGTAGGGTTCAAAGGCGGCGACGTAATCCTCGCGAGTGGAAAAGAGCGCCCAACGTCTGCTATCACCCAACGCTTCACCAAGCTGGTCGAAAAATACTTTTTTACCATCATAATCGTTCGGGTCAGTGGTTAGAATCTCTTCAAACTGGTCGAAGATCAGGGCTTCGAAAACTGGTTTCGCCTGCTCGCTTTCTTGATCAGGTTCTTTTTCAGATTGGAAGCGCTGTGTCAAATAGACTGACAGAGTCAGCTCTGCCAGCTCTTTGACGGGTGAGCGTTCATCGTCTGGCAAAGTTTCTTCTAGTGAGAGCAAGGTGCTGAATGTATAACGATTGAAACTCTTTTCATTCCTTAAGGATTCGGGCGGTTCCTGGTTGACGCGGATAACGGGAATAAAACCAAACTTTTCCTTCAGTTTAGGAATCAAACCAGCCTGGATCAGCGAAGTTTTTCCCGCGCCGGAAGGGGAAAACAGCAAGACAACGCGTTCTGCAAGGAACAGATAGTGTAGATTGAGAATGTCCCGGTCGCGGCCATACAGCCTTTCGCCGGTTTGAAAAGCGCGCGGTCCAACGTAGGGATTCGGTCTGGGAGTGAGTGTGTCCGTTATCATCAGCGCAACGCATTCCACTGATTCCAGAGCTCTTTAACGAACTCTTCAGCCGTTCCCCAATATAAGTTGATACTGGCGACATGTTTAAAATACTCTTCCAGGTAGCGCCTGGCACCTTCCGGGTCGATGATGCGGCCTTCTTCCGGTTCGACCTGAGCCGCCATGTGGACATACTCGTTCATCAACTCAGTTTTCTTGTCTACGATACTGCGGAACAAGATGCGGAAATTCCATTCGTCCATCCTGAAACCGATAAAGAGCAGGGAGTTGTTCCGGAGCGCGTTGCGCACGTAGCCCGGAATAAGATCGTTGTTGCGACTGACACCGAGTAGATAATCGAAGTAGTTGTCTTCGGTCAGCACGACGGATTTTGGCTCTGCCAGGCGACCGAACAAATGATAAACCAACGGCCGCTGCGGATCAGGTTCGTAGTTCGGATCGAGCGTGCGCATTTTTTCTTCCGTGTATGGGTTCCAGGGCGCGAGAATCACGTAAGGCTCCCGACCCGCTTCTTCCAACGTCGATTCGAGCAGTGAGTTCAAATTCGTTGTGACATAAATGCGATATGGCAGTTGGGCAAGAAGTTTATAGGAGTCGTCCGGATGGCGTTCGCGGCGTTTAACCCCAATAAAATTGATAAATTCATCCAGTTTGGTATCCTCTATTGAGTCGAGTAATTGACGGGGCAGCTCATATCCAAAGCGGCTGGCAATATCTTTGATCATGAATTCTTGAAGATGTTGATACGGGAATTGCGGGGACTGGTCGATCGTCAAATACTGCGCTACCCGTGGTAGCGAGTCGGTATCTGAAGGTGAGAGCGGGTAACGGAACTCTTTCGCCCAACGTTGGGCGATATCTCCCAGGGATCCCAATAAGGGTTCGTACAATCCTGGTCCAAGGATAGGGGTGCAGCTTTTGTCTTTGATGTATGCGACCAGGGCATTCCACTTGCGGAACGCATGACCCTCACCAAAACCCGGAACATACCAGATGCGTCCGCTTTTCAGGCGCATGAACAAAACCGGCATCCAGAAATCGTTCCGATTCCGCACTGCTCCACGTGCCACGGACATAGCACGGTCAATTTGACCATCTTTTTGGAGTTCGCTGAAGAAGACAGGCATGAACTCAGTAAGCGTGTCCATGCTGACATTGCCCTGCATAGCGATAATTGCCGGCACGCCCGCTTCGGCCAGTCGCGGACCCAGCGCCTGCAACGCCCGACCTGCGCCATCCCCTGCGCTTTGACAGGAAGCCAGCACGATCAGGCGCGGTTTGCTTTTCATATCTTGAATAAAATTTACCAGGTCTTGTCCAGAGATGGTTGCCACCCTCCCGTCTTCTTCCTCCAGGAGAAGCCAGGGCTGTTGGTCCACAAAGGCGCCATGGGCTACTAAATACAGGATATCGTATTCCTCACGCAGACGCTTGACAATCGCATCCAGAGAGCAGCGTTCATCCTCACCAGTGGCCAGGACCGCGATGGGCATATCATCAAGACTGGTCTGAGCATGCTCGACCTCTTGCTCTACTTTTATCTCAGCAAGTTGGTATTCCTTCAAATTTGAGGGACTGGCAATCGCCACCAGCGCTTTGAGATTCCCTTTGGCACGCAACTTTACAGGATGCCAGTCCGTGCTGCTCAGATAGCGTGAGAATAAAATATCTTCACCGGTGAATAGCGTGTTCCCGTTATTCTGCGGGTCGCGCATCGTCTCCCAGAGAATTTTGTTGAGTTCGGACGCGCCCGGGTCGATTAATAGCCGCACCCGTAGAGGCTTTTGAGTTGTTCCCGCGCTGGCGCGTGCCTGCTGAAAACCGGTCAGTAGTTCTTTATCAGCAAAAAGACTATCACTCAGGAGTTTTCCATAAGCGGCAGGATCAAACGCTGTTGCTAACAGCGCCTGTTGGTCAAAATGCACAGAGATGGTCTCACCCTGACCCAGGCGAATTTCCGCATCGCTGCCCGGTTGGTTAAACCGCAGCTCTACTGCATATGAATTCCCCTTGCCGCGCCGGAAGCTGAGTTCTAGATCGGCATAGTCAGTCGATAAAGGCAACCTGCCTCCTTCCTGACGGTCTCGATGTTGAACCGTTTCTTATCGTTCCAATGCCAGTTTCAAAAAAAATTATCACATTGTGTTCCATCTACTCATAGAGTCCTAAAATAAGTGTACAAAATTTTGCGAGAATGTCAATCAAATTTGTCTGAAAAAGCCCTTAAATATATTTCAAGCATCGAAAAGATATAGCCCTCGGTGGGATTACCGAGGGCATACAGGAGTATCTCCTATTTGCCGCGCCACTCGCTCTGGTGGTACAGGCCATTTTGAATGGCTGCACCAGATTCCCGTTCACTGCGATGGTA
>JBAVJG010000386.1:0-3307 GCA_049687655.1 Anaerolineales bacterium
TAGTCGCTGGCGGTGGAAGAACGGGTTCTCAATTGGCCCTGGTGCTTCTCTCCGGAGGACACCAGGTGATTGTGGTGGAACATCAGCAGAGTTTGTTAACTCGCCTGCATCAGGAACTGCCCACTGAGGCAATTTATGAGGGCAATGCAACCGACCCTGCGGTTCTGGAGCAGGCCGGCATTCGAAATGCAAACGTGATCGCAGCCTGTACGTCGGATGATCCTTCCAATCTGGCGCTGTGTTACCTGGCGCGGAAGTTGTTTGGCGTACCACGCACGATCGCACGAGTCAACAATCCACGGAATGCTTGGTTGTTCAACGGGGAATTTCACGTTGATGTGGCCCTCAATCAGGCCAATGTATTTGCCAACCTGATTCAGGAAGAGATGTCTATGGGCGACATGATGACCCTGCTCAAGTTGCGCCGGGGACAGTATTCCCTGGTGGAAGAAAAGGTTCCTGAAGGCGCAAAAGCGATCGGCGTTGCCCTGAAAGATCTCGGCCTGCCGGCTGAGTGTGTCATCGCGGCCATTATCCGTGGCGGCAAAGTCACACTTCCGCGCGGTGACACCACTTTCCAAAAAGATGACGAGGTTTTGGCGGTCACAGACCCTGATGGCGCCCGTCAGTTAGCTGAATTGTTGGCTCCAATCCGAGAATAGGTTTCGTTCTTTGGGAATTTCCGCCGTTCGCTGTGCGAAGACGCAGTGGTGGATTCCTCTCGCTGCAAATCCTAGGGAACCATAAGATTTTTGTTAGAGTTTTGATAATTGTTTGACCGATAATAGGCGTTACGGTATAATACCGTGCCAATCATACGGTTGGATTCCCAATATCGGGAAAAGCAATTATCTTTTTATGTGAGGAACGTATATGCCTAAACGAACGTATCAACCCAAAATTCGCCGCCGCGTGCGCGTACATGGCTTCCGGAAACGCATGGCAACCGCGGGCGGACGCAAGGTACTCAAGCGCCGTCGCTTGCGCGGTCGCTATCGCTTGGCTACGAAAGCCAACCAGCATGTCAAAAAGGTAAGGTGGTAGGATCGCCAGCTGGATTGGCCTGCGAGGCGGAGTCTTTACCCCCTGCGTAATGTTTTGAATCGACAAAAACAGTTGGCATTTCGAGGTACGGGTGCAGCGCAAATTTCGGCTGACCCAGTCGACTGATTTCAAACGGGTGCGGCGCACAGGTAAGTCTTATGCCCACCCGTTTGTTGTCTTGGTAGTACAAACCAGTGAAGTGCCCAGGGTGCGTGTGGGGGTAACCGCCGGTCGGTCTGTTGGTGGAGCAGTGCAAAGGAACAGGGCCAAACGTCTCATACGCGAGGCAGTACGCCCTTTGTTACCCGAGTTGCTCCCCGGCTGGGACTTGATCTTGATTGCTCGACCGGCGTTGCTCTCCAGATCCTTGCAGGAAATCCGCCAAGTGCTCGTAAGCTTGCTTCGCCGTGCGCAAATATTATCCCTAACCAATGAAAGCTGAATTTTACTTGCCGAACGATTATCCCGATGAGCCGCGTCTGCGCGAACTACCGCGTACGCCGCGGAATTGGGCGCGTCTGGTTGTACTGGCATTGATTCGGCTGTATCAGAAGACCATCTCGCGTGGCCTGCCGGAGGGGACATGCCGGTTCTATCCGTCGTGCTCACATTACGGGTACCAGGCCATCTACAAGTATGGTGCATTCAAAGGCTCAATAATGGCTGCCTGGAGAGTGTTGCGCTGCAATCCTTTCAACGACGGTGGCTATGACCCTGTTCCGTAGGAGAATGTTCAACTCAATGAAACCAAAGCATATTCTTTTTGTGCTAGTGATTGCACTGGCTGCTGTGTTGCTAAGTGGCTGTACAGGCCAGGCCGGTCTTAACAACAGTTGGCCGGGGCTGGCAAGTGACGGCGAGAATGCTTATCTCGCTTCCGGGCAATACGTGTATGCCATTCGACTTAGCGATGGCCGGGAAGTCTGGCGTTACCCGGACAGTGGTAGTAACAGTCTTCAGTTTATCGCACAGCCCGTGGTCGCACCTGACGGAACGATCGTTATCGGCTCGGCTGGCTCGGACCATCGTCTGGTGGCGCTCGACCCATCCAGTCTGAGCGGTGACACTGTAAAAACCCCCGCAGAAAAATGGGTTTTCTCTGAAGCTAAAAGCAGTTGGGTCGCCGGTATTCTCGTTTTGAACGATAAAGTCTTTGCCCCCAACTCCGATGGAATATTGTATGTGCTCGACCTCCAGGATGGATTATCTTCCAAGCCTGCTTTGCAGAAGATCAACCTGGGGGGTGCTCTCTGGGCGCGACCGAGCACGGATGGAAACCTGGTCTATGTTGCCACGGTAGACCATCACCTGTATGCCATTGACCCCGAAACCTACGAATTCGCCTGGCCTGCTATTGACCTGGGCGGGGCTGCGCCTGGCACGCCGCTGGTCGGCCCAAACGGGAACATCTATATCGGTTCATTTACAGCAGAGGTCATAAAAGTGGATCCCGCTTCAGGGGCTGATAGGCTCTTGACCAGCACGCAGGGTTGGGTCTGGGGTGGACCCGTGTCCGATGGTCAGAACATCTATTTCGGCGACCTGGAAGGAAACCTGTTTGCCGTGGACGCTGCCAGTGGAAATCAGATCTGGTCTATTCAACCTGATGGCCCCGTTGTCGGTAGTCCGTTGGTAATGGCTGAAAATATCGTCTTTGTTACTGAGTCCGGCTCGGTGTATGCTGTGGACAGTGATGGAAAAATTGTCTGGCAACGCGATGTCGGTGGCCAGATTTACACAGATCCTGTCGCCGGTATCGACCAGATTCTTATTGCGCCCATGCAGGCCGAATTTTCATTGACTGTACTCGATACCGATGGAAATCAGGTTTGGACTTTTACGCCTGAGAACTGAGGATTGAATTATGTGGAACACCCTGATTATTCAACCGTTTACAAATCTACTGTTGTGGATCTATTCCGTTCTGGTAGATATTCCCGGCGCATTTGGATGGTCGATCATCCTGTTCACAATTGCGATTCGCGCTGTCACCTGGCCGCTGAATGCCCAACAGTTGAAGGGCGCGCAAGCCATGCAGGAAATGCAAAATGACAAAGAGTGGCAGGCCATCCAGAAAAAATACGCTAAAGACAAGGAGAAACTGGCACAGGAACAGATGCGCGTTTACAAAGAAAAGGGCATCAACCCCTTTAGCTCGTGTCTGCCGACCTTGATCCAATTCCCGATCATCATTGGTCTGTACCAGGCCATCATCCGCGCGCTTGCCTCCGCGCCACTAAGCTTGTTGCAACTGGCGCGCAAC
>JBAVJG010000387.1:0-10698 GCA_049687655.1 Anaerolineales bacterium
CGATCGAGAATGGTAAGTACGATCCCAGCCTGCCGCTGGCTTTTAAGATGGCAGCCTTGTTTGGCTGTCAAATTGAAGATATTTTCGAGCCTGAAGAAGGAGAGTCTGTCTCGTAAAACTTTTCCCCGCCGTGCGGCGGGGATTTTTCTTTCGTCTGTAAATCTGTCTTGACCAATCAAATAAGCGAGAATATTAGCCCGTATTTTTCAACCCGGCGGCGATGCCGTTGATGGTCAAGAAAACCACTTCCCGCAACGCATCGGCTTCGGCGCTGTTAGCATCAGGCAATGCCCGCAAACGACGCAGCATCTCCACCTGGATATAGTTCAGGGGGTCGATATACGGGTTACGCAGGTGGACCGCATTCTGGGTAACCGGTTCGAGTTCCAACAAGGCGTTGTGTCCGCTGATCGAAAGGACCATATCCCGTGTGCGTTCGTGTTCATCCCGTATGGTGGTGAAGAGCGAGTCCGCCAGTTTTCGGTCAGTGACGAGCTCAACATATAGAGCCGCGATCTCCAGGTCTGCTTTCAGCAGGGAAATCTCGGTGTTATCGAGCATGGTAGTAAAGAAAGGCCAGCCATTGTACATTTCCTTGAGCAAATTCGGATCGGAGATAGCATTTAGCCCTGCTCCCAGGCTGTACCAGCCCGGCAGGTTGAATCGGCTCTGCATCCAGGAAAAGACCCAGGGGATGGCGCGGATTTTCACCACGCCGGGATCCTCTGCGCGCGCCGCCGGGCGGGAACCGATGTGCAGACGTTTAATCTCATCTAATGGGGTGGCTTCCTGCCAGAACTGGATGAAGCCGGGTGTCTCGTAGACCAGTTCGCGATAGGCATGTTCCGCGACAGCCGACATCCGCTCAATGGCCTCGCGCCACTTTTCCGGGATCTGATCCTGCTCCCGCGCCGAGGGGGCGGAGGCCATCAGGACTGCACTCACGATCTGCTCCAGGTGGCGACGGGCCAGGTCGGGGTTGGAATAGCGGGAGGCGATGATTTCGCCCTGTTCGGTCACCCGGAAGCGACCGTGGATGCTGTCTGCCGGTTGGGCGCGGATGGCGCGGTTGGCCGGTCCACCACCGCGTGCGATGGTGCCACCGCGGCCATGGAAGATGGTCAGTGTGATACCCTGCTCCCGGGCTACGCGCGCGATTTGTTCCTGTGCCTGGTAGAGCGACCAGTTAGCCTTCAAGTAACCGCCGTCCTTGTTACTGTCGGAATAGCCGATCATGACCATTTGATGGCCGCCACAGCTTTCCAGGTGTGGGCGGTAAATGTCTGAAGTGAATAGATCTGTCAGGATACCGGGAGCCGCCTCCAGGTCCTCGATCGTTTCGAAGAGGGGGGTGATCTGCAACCCACGGTCACAGCCGGCCCATTTCGCCAGCAGCAGGACAGTCAGCACGTCGGCAGCGGATTCGGTCATGGAGATGATGAACGGGCCGATCAGTTCATGTCCGTAAACTTCCCGGGCGCGCCCGATCAATTTGAGCAGCGACCAGGTTTCGGCCGTAGGAGGCGTCACCCCGGCGTGACCGGCCAGTTCCGGGACAGATTCCTTGAGCAGGCGGGTGATCAAGGAGGTCCGCTCGGGAGCGCTCAATCCCTCGAAATCGGGGGCAATATCCAGCGCGCGTAGGATCTCGCTCAACACGCTGTTCATGCGGCTGGAATTTTCGCGCATGTCCAGCCTGGCACTACGCAAGCCAAAGATACGCAGTTTATGCTGGGCAGTCCTGAATTCCCCTTGTAGCAGGACTTCGGGCAGGGCACCGGCGATCATCTCGACCGGTTCAAGCAGATCCTCGAGAAACAGGTGCGCCCGGTGGGGTTCACTTTCGAGCAGACGCGCGGTCATGTCCTCGCGGGAGGCTTCTGCCAGGTCGGCTGCCAGTAATGACAATACCAGACGATACGGCTCGACAACATAGCGCTCTTCGATATAAGCCACATGTTCAGGGAAGGGACGGCGGCTATCGATCCAATCTGTCAACATGTCGGGCGGTGAAATGCGCTGGGAACTGATGCTCATATGGCGGGCCAGCTCCTGAAACATTTCGCGGTGTTTCTCGACGGCCAGGCCGCGGTGCAGGCGCAGTGTTTCAGCGGTCACTTCACTGGTGACGTAGGGATTTCCATCCCGGTCGCCGCCCATCCAGGAGGCCAATTGCAGCCAGGGATGCTCAACTTGCAGATCAGGGTAATGTTGCTTCAGAGCTTTGTCGAAATTTTCATACAGTACAGGGATCGTGTTCCAGAAGACCGAGTCGACGAAGAACAGCCCGGTGCGCACTTCATCCGTAACACCCGGTTTGACAGCGCGTTCGCGTTCCGTCAGCCAGATGTTTGAAATTTCAGCGGAGAGTGCATTGGTAAGAGATTCACGGTCCCGCTGTGCCAGGGATTCCCGGCTGATTTTTTCTACCAGCGTTTGGATGCGTTTGATCTTCGACAGGATCGTACGGCGACGAGCTTCAGTGGGGTGCGCGGTCAAGACCAGTTCGATGGAAAGGCTTTTCAGCAACTCCGCCATTTTTTCTGGGTCCACGCCTTGTGATTTCAAGGTTCCAATCGCTTCGCTGATCGACCCCTTGAGCGGCTCGGGGTAGTTGTCTTCTTCGTTCTGGCGCAGCAGGCTGACGCGATGCATCTCCTCTGCCAGGTTGACCAGATCAAAGTAGGTGGCAAAAGCCGTGGCTACAGCCCGGGCTTCATCTGAATTTAGCGTTGCAACTTCATCTTTCAACTCACCGGCGGCGCTTTGCTCTCCGGTGCGGCGGGCCTTGGCCAGCGCGCGGATACGCTCCTCGATATCGAAGATTCCGGGGGATTCCTGTTCTGAGATAACCTGGCCGAGCAGGTCGCCGAGCAGGTGAATGGTTTGCGAAATATCCATAAGCGCTTTCTCGACTTTAGTATATCGGAAAAATCCGAATTGCGAAAACACATACCGCAATTTGGATTATTTGCAACCAGGGTATGCGCTCGACTAAACTGTTTTGAGTTGTTTGACAGGCAGGTAGACGAAAACAACGATAGACAGCAGATTAAGCGCCACTGCTATGAAGATGAGGGTTGGCATGGCTCCCGCGCCGATCCCGACGAAAGCCTGCCCAATGACCCAGGGCAGGATCATGCCCCCGGTGCCCCCGCCGAAGAGAAACCAACCGGTCATCGCGCCAGTGACGTTCAGACGTTCTCCAGCCAGCACCAGCGTGGTGGGAAAAACGGAAGCCATAAACAGGCCCAGCCCGATGGCACCCGCCCATAAGGCCAGAGCAGAGTCACTCCAGAGTATGATCAGGCCCAGGCTGGCCAGGCAACCCAACAGGTCCACGAACAATATCCTCGCGGCGCGCGCCCGTGTTGAAACCCAGACTCCCAGCAGGCGTCCGACGGTAAACGTCCCCCAGAAGGCGGATGTCAGATACGCAGAGGTAATGGCTGTACCCAGGCCCAACTTCAGGGCATAGGTGTAAATCCAGTTGCCGAATCCAATTTCTGCGCCAACGTACAGCAAGAAGGCAAGCACGAGCAAAGCTACGGGGATGAACGGCGTAGATGCCCTTCTATTCCTGTCCTCCTCTGACTGTGCGCGTGGTTCAGGCAGACGCCACAGCCATAAGGCCAGCGGCAGGTTGAGCAGGGCGAAAATCCAGAAGACCCATTGGATGCCGCCCGTCAGCGAAAGAATACCGGCCAGCACGAGCGGCGCGATGAAGGCGCCCAATCCGAAGAAGAAATGCAGACCATTGATGAACGGCCCGGCCCCTTTGTCTTTATGTACCCAAAGGAGAAGTGTGTTGCAGCCCACGTCGTTAGCACCCTGAGCCAGTCCAAGCGCAAACTGAACCAGCAGCAGCAACCAGAGTTGGTGCAAGATGGGAATGAAAGCCCCGCCGATTGCAATAACTATTAATGTGGAAGCCATGATGCGGTGACCGGGGAATCGGTCATAAGCCTGACCGCCGAAATAAGATCCAAGCAGATAGCCCAGCGCGCCCAGGACGAAGAACAGGCTGATCTGGTCGAGCGTACTGGAGGTGTTCTCCGCCAGGCTGGGCAGAGCCGGCCCTGCGACGGCGGTGAACAATCCCAGGATTAAGATGGACAGGTAATAGGCGGTGGTGAGCGCCAGTTTGTTTACAGGCTGGGAGGAAGTTGATGTATTCATGGATAGTGTCAAAAATATATGATGATATAGCCGCGTGATTATACCCTTCATAGCTACAAGATGCGTTTATGGACGATGTGGAAAGTGCAATTTTTAGCCTGGGCATTATGTAGCAGATAAAATAAACTCCCCTCATTTTCAGGATGAGGGGAGACATAATCCTTGCTCTGACAGGGGCTTAGCCCCTATCAGAATGAAATCAGTTTTCATTTAGCGCCGCTTCGATTTTATCCTCAAAAACACTGTATGGCAGGGCGCCCTCGACCAGTTCGCCGTTGATTAAAAATGAAGGTGTTGCGCGGATATCGTCCGCGCGTGCGTTGGTAACATCTTCTTCAACTTTGTACTGATATTTGCCACTTTCAAGACAATCCGAGAACGCTTTTACATCCAGGCCAAGTGCGTCCGCGTAACCACCCAAACGAGCCTGCGAAAAGTCGCCGCCGCTTTCACCCGCCCAGTTCAGGAACAGGATGTCGTGGTAAGCCCAGAACATATTCTGATCTCCGGCGCAATAGGCGGCTTCGGCTGCCAGGCCAGATTGTGGACCGAGAAAACTTCCAAAGGAGCGGTAGATGTAATAGACTTGACCTGTAGTGACGTAGTTTTCGATGATTTGTGATTCGGTTTCGTTCCAATATTGCATGCAGTAGATACATTGAAAATCGGAATAAATGATTATTTCGACCGGCGCGTCTGGATCGCCCATCGCGTTACCGTCCGCGAGCGGGTAGGTTTTGCTTTCCGGGATGAGGATTTCGCCCAGATACTGCGGGGTAACGGGTGCTTCATCTGCCGGTTGTGGCACTTCCAGTTCTTCGTTGATCTCGCTGAAAACCCTGCCGGTTATCGGCAGGAAAAGCGCCGCGGCCAGAGCAATGATCAATAAGACACAGGCCAGCAGCGCGCAACCAACGCCCACAATGATCACGATCAGCCTGGTGTTGGAACTCAATCCTTTTTCTCCCTTTTTAACTTGTGTCTCGTCCATGACTATCTCCTGTTAATAAGCTTACAGGTAGATTGTATCCTATCCAGAAAGCAGCCTATATTCATTTCTAACAAGATAGGAACTACGCAGTTGAATGGGGGTAGCCCGAAAATAAGAGGGGCGGGCGTACGAACTGACCCTCTTATTTTTCGGTATCCATTCGCGAAATGCGTAAGTTCTATAAGAAAAAGACATCCCTGCCATGTGGAAGGGATGTCTGGGATTTAGTATCGTTTGTTTGATTTATTACCCGCTTGCGCATGTTGCCTGCGCAAGGGACGGGTTCCTGCCTCGCGCGGTGGTGTTGAGGAGGAGCGACGTTTTGGCTTGCGTGGCGCTGGGACAGACCGAGGTGGGGCAGAAGCGGTGTAATCGAATCCTTTGATTTTTTGACGTTCCAGTTTGTGCCCCATGATCTTTTCCAACGTGCGGATCATATCGTCATCATCCGGGGTTACCAGGGTGAAGGCATCGCCGCTGCGCTCTGCGCGTCCGGTACGGCCGATACGATGAATGTAGGCGTCGGCGGTATCGGGCATGTCGAAGTTGATGACGTGCGAGATGCTGTCCACATCCAGGCCGCGGGCGGCGATGTCAGTGGCGACCATGATCTGGAACTGTCCGTTTTTGAAGCCGCTTAGCGCTTTTTGACGCTGTCCTTGCGTACGGTTGCTGTGCAAACTGGTAGCTCTATAGCCCGCATTCTGGATCTGTTTCTGCAAACGGCTGGCGCGGTGCTTGGTACGGGTGAAGATCAGCACCGAGTCGGTGTCGGTCTGCTTGAGCAGCGCCAGCAGGAGACCGCGCTTGAGATGCTGAGGCACCGGGTACAGCGCGTGCGAGACGGTGTGCGCCGGTCGGCTGAGACCGACTGCAATGCGTTTCGGTTGCTTGAGCGATTCGCGGGCCAGTTGCTCCACTTCGCGCGGGAAAGTGGCCGAAAAAAGCATGGTCTGTTGCCGTGACGGCACGGCTTTGATAATGCGGCGTACATCGGGCAGAAAGCCCATGTCGAACATACGGTCGGCTTCGTCAAGGACAAGGATTTCAACTCTGGACAGATCCGCGTGTCCCTGGCCAACCAGGTCCAGCAGGCGGCCGGGGCAGGCGACTATGATCTCGACACCTTTACGAAGCGCCTGGATTTGCGGATTTGCGCCAACGCCGCCGTAAACGGTTGCGCTGCGCAAGTTGGTCCCAACGGACAGCCCGCGGATGGCCTGGTGGATTTGCTCGGCTAATTCGCGGGTAGGAGTAACGATCAGGGCACGGGAGCGGTTTCGAGGTCCGGTGAGAAGCGTGTTGAGGATCGGCAGCACGAAAGCGGCCGTCTTGCCGGTGCCGGTCTGGGCAGTACCGATCAGGTCCTGTCCGTCCAGTGCGGCTGGAATGGCTTGTGTTTGAATGGGCGTTGGCGTGGTATAGCCAGCGCGTTTGATGCTCGCCAATAGACGAGAATCCAGATTGAACTGGTTGAAGTTCACAAATGTTCCTTTTCTTCAGAAGTCAGGCGGATGTCAAAAGGGGATCGAGCGGATGCTCAAGGGAATAACAGCGGCAACGACTGCTGAACTATAAAATAAATAAGGTTGATACGATAACCGATGAGTGCGGGACTGTCAAGGACGGTTTTTCGATAAATATCGAGAAACTTTCAGTCCTTTCACGAACTGCGTAGGTCCTAACATTAATAACTGTGGATGAATTCCCTGGCTTCCAATAATTCTTTCAACCTTTCGAGGTTTTCTTTGAATTGTTTTTTGGTCGTTCTTGCCACGATTGGATCAACCAGTTTGAAGAACCCGCCCGGATTAATCAGGGAGGATACTACCAGGTTAGTGCCGTGATCGACGGTCTCGAAACTGTAGGAGGTTTGCAGTTGTATGGGACCGGAAATTGTTTCGAAGCCATAACTCTGGTTGGCTTCAAATTCGGTTACTTCAAAGGTGCTCTGGATACGCCTTCCCATGAAGTGACCGAAACTGCTAAATACTGTACCAAGTTGCATGTCGCCGACGGAGGTTCGCACGGATTCCAGGGAGCCATACTGCCATCGGTGGTTGTTCTCTGGCGCTGTAACAAAGTCAAATACCTCCCAGACGGGCCGTATGATCAGGGTATTTATATTAATTGAAATCATTCACTCTACTTTTCTTTATATTGAGGACGAATATCTTTCGTCACGATTGCGCTTTTTGTATGGCATGCTGCAGTACCTGGCGAAATTTTTCCCCGGCAGGATCAGTTCCAAGCCCGATGAAAGCCTTTCCCTGTTTGGTTACGTCGGTGTAGCGGCCGGTAATGTTCATGCCGGAGTCCGGATTGACCTGGTACATGGCCGTATACTCGAAATCTTGCACATCAATATTGCGCAGGAGAGCGGACCTGACAAGGGATGTACCTTTTTTCTTCCCGTTTGTCCAAACCAGAAACTGCGCTGTTACGAACATGCCTGTGACGGTGGTCTCAGCGCCTTTTTCGAAGAGAGCTGATTTCTGGCTGGTGGAGGTTGTCTCGCAGCAAATCAGGAGAGACGATTCGACCTCTCCCAGGTTATATTTTTCGATGTGCTTGCGAATGACTGCTGCCAATTCGGGGCGCAGATCCGCAAATGTGCATTCACTCGTAGCGCGGGTATATGCGCTCATGCGAAATCCTTTACTGGTAACTTCAGGTTGATTTTTTTGTTTGCGCCACTTTAATAGTTGCGCTTTGGCTTAGCCATATCCACTTTTAATTCCTGTTCATTCAGGGAATAATTATTGAACATGTGAATGGCTTTTTCAGCTTCACTTTGCGTGCTCATGGTGATAAAGGCAAATCCTTTTGACTCGCCGCTATCTCGATCTTTGATAATATCTATCAGGGTTACCTCTCCAGCCTGGGTGAACAGAGTACTTAGTTCTTCGTCAGTAGTGGATTTTGACAGGTTTCCAATATATAACTTGACGTTCATTTGAACAGCTTTCTCCGACCTTGCAGGTAAGAAAAATAGCCGCCTCCTTATAATAGGGACAGCGGCCGAGATACCACACGGTTCCAATTATTTTCCTGTAGGTTGATTTTACCACCAATCGGGAGTGTTGTGTTGGCTATGATATAAGGCTCTCTAGGATTCTCTGGGTATCTACCACTGCGTCTTCGCGCAGCGAACGGCGGAATTTCCCAAAGAACCTGATATAATCAAGTTATCGTATAACAGGTCAAGCGAGCTTACGTTGCCGGCAACCCCTATTAGCGGGATGCCGGCTATTTTTAACCAAGTTTAGCGCTACCCTCAAAGGAGCAGAAATTATGGAAGTGAAACTGTACGTTGGGAATATGTCGTACAATACTACTGAAGATGATTTGCAGGGGTTGTTTGCGCAGGCCGGCACTGTTGCCTCGGTGGCATTGATCAAAGACCGCACAACTGGAATGTCCAAAGGGTTCGCATTTGTGGAAATGGATTCACGCGTCAACGCACAGAAAGCGATCACGATGTTCAATGAATATTCAATTAACGAACGTCAACTGGCGGTCAGCTTTGCTCGTCCGCGTGAAGAACGTGGCGGTGGATTTCAGCAACGCAACCGGGATCAAAAACGAGGCGGAGGAAAGCGCCGTTATTAGAGGCTACTATGGTATTCAAAGTTGGTGATCGTGTGATCCATCCTCGGCATGGCTTGGGACAGGTGACCAAGTTGGCCGTAAAGCAGTTTGTGGAAGGGAAGAAACGTCCCTTTTATGAAATTGCCTTTCCGGGTAGTACCCTGTGGGTGCCCTTGAGTCTTTCAACTTCTGGTATAAGAAAGTTGACGGTGAAAAGCGAAATCACCAAATGCCGTCGCTTGTTAGAGGCTCCTGCAGAACCTCTCAACGTTGATTTTCGCTTGCGTCAGGCGGAACTGAACGATCACCTCAAAGAGGGGACGCTCACCGCTCAGTGTGAGGTCGTGCGCGATCTGACCGCTCAAGGCTGGCAAAAGCCGCTTAGTGGGGCCATGGTGGTTTTTCTGAAAGTGGCTAAGGATGTGTTGTGTCAGGAATGGGCCGCCGTAGAAGGGATGACCACATCGGAAGCTGCTACTGAAATTGAATCCTTGCTCGAAAAAGGAAAACTGGCGCACAACAACTGATGAAGCTCTTAGGATAAAATTTGGAATGACGATAAGTCGTTCTCACGCAAGATGAGGCTGGCGTTTTATTAACCGGCTTCAGCATTAATACAAGGAGGTAAATTTGAAAGCGAAACTGTATGTTTGGAATATATCAGAGGACACCACTGAAGATGATTTGCGTGAAGTTTTCGAGCAGGTCGGACAGGTAGATTCGGTGGAGATGGTCAAGGACGAAAAAACAGGGAAAGCTACAGGTTTGGGCTTTGTCATAATGGAGTCCAAAAATGACGCTGCGATAGCAATCACGAAGTTCAATGATTATCCACTGAATGGTCATGATCTGGTTGTCAGCTTTCATCGTCCGGATGAAGACCGCAAGCAGCAATTTGCGGCAACAGCATATGACCCTGAACCAGAGCAGGAATGAAGCCAAGCTTGGAGGAAAGTCTGGTATTCAAGATAGGGGATCAGGTTGTTCACCCGCATCATGGGCTTGGGTATATAGCTGATGTGGAAGAAAAGCAGTTCGAGCCGAATGTCTCCCGCAAGTACTATGTCGTTTCAATCCCTGAGACGACCTTATGGGTGCCGGTGGATCTGTCCACTTCCGGGTTGCGCAGATTGAGCGCGAAGAGTGATCTGGACCAGTGCTACCAGGTATTACAGTCCCCTCCGCAAGCGCTCACACCAGGGCGGGACCTGCTGACCAGCCTGTCCGGCCGCCTTAACAAGGGGACGATCGTGACCCAATGTGAGATTGTCAGGGATTTGACCGCCTTTGGTTGGAAAAAGCCGCTCTATGGTCCGATCTCGGACTTCCTGCGTATGATCTTAGATGTACTTTGTCAGGAGTGGGCCGCTATCAAAGGTGTACCTCAGGCAAAGGCTGTGAATGAGATCGATATCCTGTTAAAAAAAGCCAAGGCGGCCTACAAAGACTGACCGGGCAAAATTCTAATAAAAGGTTAACACACGGAAGTGAATTATGGGGTACACTGAGGTGCTTGATTAACAGAAGTTCTGATACAAAAAGTTCGTTTTTGATTTGGAACCCATGCTTGACCCAGCAATATTCTACAAAGAAAGGAGTTCCAAATCATGTCTGAGAAAGAACAAGGTACAGTTAAGTGGTTCAATGGTAGCAAAGGCTACGGTTTCATTGCACGTGAAGGTGGCGAAGATGTATTCGTCCACTTCAATGCCATCATTGGTGATGGCTACCGCAACCTGGAAGAAGGACAGCGCGTAGAGTTCACAGTTGCGCAGGGCCAAAAAGGCCTGCAAGCCGAGAACGTCACTGTCATCTAAAACAGTTGCAATCGCATAAACCAAAAAAACGGGACAGCAACTCTGCTGTCCCGTTTTCTCGTTAAATGGCGTGATGGTCACAAGCAATTAAGCGGTCTCCACCAAACGATTATTCGTAAC
>JBAVJG010000388.1:0-6827 GCA_049687655.1 Anaerolineales bacterium
GACGGCCCGGCTACCAGCACCAGGGAGAGTTCGTTCTGGCGCTCGGCGATCTGACGGGCAATGTCGGAAATGTACTGCTCGTGCAGGGCCTCGGAGACCAGGACGATCTCATGCCCGCGCCCGGCCTTAATAGCATCGTTGAGCGCGCCTACATTGTCAATGCCCAGGCGCGTCAGCCAATCGCCATACTGGCGAAAGGTTTTCAACAATTTGGGATAATCCGCCGGAGGCTGCAATTCGGTCGGCGCATGGCGGCGCGGGAAACGCAGGGTGAATCCGCCGTTGGTTTCGTTCAGGTCGAACCAGCGCAGGTAGCCGGTCGAAGGCACCATGTAGCCGTGGTGATAGTCCATGCGCTCGCGCAGGCTGTACAGGGTCAGATAATCTTTAAGACGATGCGAGAGCAGGTGGATTTTGTCGTCATAGCCAAGCTCACGGAAATATTCGATGGCTTCGTCCAATGGGATTTCTTTGCGCACGAATGGAATATCATCATTGACCAATTCCTGCATGTGGACATTAAGCGCCTCGATCTCAGACTCTGAAAGGGCCTGCCTGCCGGAAACCTGACAGTAATACCCTCCGAAAGAGACCGAGTGGTCGATGGTCAGCTTGCCTTTGGGGAACAGGTCGCTGAAGGCCATTTCTAGCAGAAAAGTCAGTGAACGGCGATAGATGCGCGCGCCGTCTGCTTCTGCTGTGGTCACCGGCCGGACAAGCGACTCGAACTTAATTGGAAACGTCAATTCGCGCAAATTACCATTGATTACCGCAGCGACAACCGGCGCGTCAAAGTCATCGGCAACGCTATTTATGAAATCACCGACTTGCGAGTCTCGCGGGCCGGATAAAATACGCCCGTCGGGGAGATGAACTTCCACTTCGGGGCGCAATTGTGTTTGATGTATTTTTGATGTCTTACTCATAATTACCTTCCAAAAGGACAGGTATTTTATCACTATTATTTTCTGTAAATCTGACAGGTCCGTCGGTCCTCTGGGATTTGTCATGAAATGACCCGGAAATTCCCAAAATACCGGTCTGACAGACCTTCAGGTTTCGAACCTATAATTCTGCCAACAATTTCTCCGGCTTATGGGCATATTTTTCCAATATCATTTCACCATCCGTGAGCGCAAGCAGGGTTTCGGTCAGCAGCCGGTTGACCGGTGTAGGCACACCTGTTTTCTCCCCCGCTCGTACGACCGCGCCGTGCAAATAGTCCACTTCGCTTTTACCACGCCCAGAGTGCAGGTCGATGTGGAAGGAGGGCATCTTGCCGCCTCGTCCGCTCCCGGCTGCGCGCGCTAGCAGGGGTTTGGACAGCCACAAAGGCAGTGTAGTGGCAAAGGCCAGTGCGCGTACTGGCGTGCCGGGTAAATCCACTACTTCGATGTTCTGTGCTTCCATCACTGCCAAACATTCGCGCAGCATGTCGATTTCCATTTCATACAGATCGTTGTGGGCGTAGATCTCAGCGGCGCTCATATCCAGGATGGCTGAAGCCGGGTTGGCGAGCAGATTCGTCAGCATTTTGGACCATTTCATGCTATCTGCATCGGAGTAGGCCCGGGCGTTGAGAAAGGCGTCTTTAAAGGTAGCAACCAGCCGGTCCGAGAGTGGATGCGACCTGGCAATGCCCACACCGCGCAGTTTTTCGAGCACGATGTCCCCGGCAGCACGGCGCCCGACTGCCGACGTCACCGTGCCGGCGATCACTCTGTCGGGCCCCAGCACTTTTGCAATTGCGGGTTCGTTGTCCACACCGTTGGAGAGACACAGGATGGGCGGCATCTTGTCGGCAAAGGGCCGGATGCCCTCCAGCGCGGCTTCGGTGTCGAAGGATTTCAGGGCGTAGAGGGCAACATCGAAAGGGCCGTAGCGCAGGGCATCTTCCATCGAGGAAGCGATTACAAAGGAAGACGGATCGACCAGGAAAGCTTCTTTGGTTTTACGACGTTTGTCCAGGGTCAGGTCCAGACGCAGGCCGCGTTCGTGCAGTTCCTCCGCGACCTTAGCCTGTTCCACAAAAACGACGTTGTGCCCGGCCAACGCCAGGCTCCCGCCAATATACGTGCCGATGGCCCCCGCGCCAAAGGACAGGACTTTCAATTGGGATGTTTTTTCCTGGGGAACAGCCATATGCTAATCCGAATCCTTCCCGTTCCAGTGGGAACGGTCATTATGGGCATGGATTTGCCATTGATGGGATTGGGTGCGATACGTCAGGTGTGCGAAACCCGTATTCTTGAAGCGGAAACGCGGACCGCTGAAATTAACGTGTGGCGTGATGCCAACCACCGCGTACATGACCTGATTGAGCAGTCCGCCATGGGAAACCACCAGATATTTCCCCGGTTTACGCCGGAGCAAGCCGTGCAAGGCCTGGCCAGCACGTAAATATAGCTCCCAATCCCCTTCCCCTTGATCTCCGATGATGGCTGCAAATGGGGTGATGAATTTGCGGTTAGGAAAGCGCCGGTTGACTTCTTCGCCGGTCATGCCTGCGATCTCACCGATGTTGCGCTCCATCCAGATCGGGTCGGCTTCGACGGGTACGTCCAAGGCTTCGGCGATGATGTCGGCTGTCTCTCTGGCGCGTTTGAGCGGACTGGCGAGGATGTGATCGAATCCCCTGCCCTCGGCCAGCCATCTGTCAGCCAGCGCCTGGGCTTGTTCGCGGCCTCGATCGGTCAATGGAAAATCCGCCTGTCCCTGCCAGCGGGATTCAGCATTGCCCACCGACTCGCCATGTCGTAAAAAGATAATGTCATAAGGTTGTTTTTCAGCCATCATCTACTCCCCTTTCTTGACCAGATAAACCGGGCGGCGTTTGACTTCCTGAAAAATATAACCCACGTAAACGCCAATGAAACCCAGCAGCACCATCAGAATCCCGCCGATGATCAGGATGACGAACATCAACGAACTCCAGCCGGGTGCGAGGTTGGAGGTGCGTCCGGTTACCCAGAAGGAGAGCACATAGATCATCTCAACCAATGCCAGACATAACAACAGCCCGCCCATACTCAATCCGATATATAAAGGCATCAAAGAGAACGAGAAGATGGCGTCCATAGCCAGGCGGAACATTTTACTGGCAGAGTATTTCGAGATGCCGCTGATGCGATCAGCCGGCTGGTACGGCAAGATGACGGTCGAGAAGCCGATCCACGATACCATTCCACGCAGGAAACGGTGGTACTCCGGCATGGATTTGAGCGCATCCACCGCTTGGCGGGAGAGGGCGCGGAAGTCGGCGGCGCCGGGCAGCACGCGCGTCCCGCTAATGGTGTTGATCAAACGGTAGAACAGGCCTGAGGTCCATTTTTTGAACGATGGGGGGTGAGTCAAATCCACCCGTTGAGTCTGCACCACGTCATAACCAGCATTGACCAGGTCGATCATCTCGGAGATCATCTCCGGCGGATGCTGGCCGTCGCCATCCATGGTGATGATGATGTCCCCGCGGGTGGCATCCATGCCAGCCGTCAGCGCGGCCTGGTGCCCGAAGTTGCGGCTGAGTTCGAGCACCTGCACGCGCGAATCGTCCAGGGACCGCAGCGAATCGAGCGTGCTATCCGTGGAGCCGTCGTCCACATAATAGATGCTGAAATCGTAGGGCAGGTTATCGATAACCGCGCTGATACGGGTGTGCGTTTGTTCGACAACACCCTCTTCATTGTAAACCGGGATGACCAGGTCAACGGATTGTTTTGGGTGGATGGAGTTCATCAGGAGTGGATTTTACCATTTTGGAGGCTGGAATTGCCCGCCAGGAATGATACCACTTGTTTGCGTACTGAGCGTTATGCAAGCGTTTTTTTGTACTATACTTTTATTTTCATAAAGTATTGGTTATCCACTAATCTTCGCCAAGCTGCGCAAATTTTAATAAAAGATTAGTGAAGATTAGCGTGAACTCGTAGATAAAAGTAGTTTTATGTCCGATAAAATCCGTTTCCACCTTACCCGCCGCGACTTTCTCAAGCTGGCCGGCACACTCGCCGGTGCGAGCCTGTTGAACGCCTGTCAAATGGCTGAATCGCTGGCCCCGTTACCCGAGGGACAATGGGCGTTTTGCCTGCACGATTACCAGCTTGAAGGGGTATGGGACTATGATCACAAGCCTCGCTCCTACCCGCTAAAGAAGGCCACGCCTGAGACAGTTACGACATCTATGAAAGAAAAGTTTGTAGTGTTGACACCGGACTGGCAATGGTTTTGGTATCGCAATTTGATTTACTGTGCGTTCGGTCACTTCAACGAAACGCAGCTGGACAAACAGCAGGCCGAAGATATGCACGACGCCTGGTTATGGTTGACCAAAGGCACCGAGATGGTCACGAACCGGCACGGACCGGAAACGCACTGGGAGGTCATTACAGGAAGAAACCAGAACAAAGGTGAGGATTATATCGAGCATGATGGCTTGTTATCCGGTGGGAACACCATCCGGATCACAGGTGAGCAAACCCGGCTGGCCGGGCAGGTCGTGTATCCTTTTGAATCGCTGGACGGTTCAGGGCCTCCACCTGACATTAACGAAGTCAACGTGGAAACGCGGCCTGACCTGCTGCATCGCGCTACCATCGCCCACTTCGAGCAATTCAAGGACGGTACATTCCGAGTAGACCCTTTCCCGCAGTTGGAAAAATACAACGCGCACACCGTCATTTTGAATATTTCCAGACGGCAGAACTACGTACCCGCGGACCGGATTATGCTTTTGGATGGCTACGAGACGCCAAATCCGTATAACCCGCCGCGAGAGATGAATTTTGCAAAATAGAGGAGGTCAATATGAAGGACAATCCATTTGACTTGACTGGAAAAGTTGCCATCATTACAGGCGCTTCGCGCGGCATTGGGTTGGCCATTGCGGAAAGTTTCGCCGCGGCCGGAGCCAAAGTAGTGCTTGCCAGCCGCAAGCAAGACGCCCTGGACCAGGCGGCAGAAAAGATACAAACGGAAGGCGGTATAGCCTTTCCAATGGCGGCTCACACCGGGGATCCCGAAGCTGTCCGGGCGCTGGTTTCGGCCAGTTTAGAACGCTTCGGGGGCGTGGACATCCTGGTCAACAACGCGGCTACTAACCCTCATTTCGGGCCGATCCTGACCTCGGAAGAAAGTCACTGGGACAAGATTCTGGAGGTCAATCTCAAGGGCTATTTCCGCATGGCCAAAGCCTGCGTGGGGAGCATGCGCGAGCGTGGCGGCGGGAAGATCATCAACCTGGCCTCCGTGGCCGGGATGCAGCACCAGCAGGGCATGGGCATCTACGGCATCAGCAAGGCCGGCGTCTTGATGTTGACGCGCACGCTGGCGGTCGAACTGGCGGCGGAGGACATCCAGGTCAACGCGCTTGCGCCCGGCTTTATCCAGACCCGTTTCAGCCAGGTATTGTGGGAAACGCCGGAAATCCACCAGCAGATCATCGCCCAGATCCCCCAAAAGCGGCTCGGCCAGCCGGAGGAAGTCACCGGGCTGGCGTTGTACCTGGCCTCCGCGGCTTCGAACTTCACGACCGGGGCAATCCTGCTCGTGGACGGCGGGCAGATGGCCGGTAGTGAAATTATTGAGATGTGAGTATAATTTTATATTGAGAACGTAGACAAAGGAAAGCCAGCTCTTGGCCGAAACGGGTTATGGAGCAGGTGATGGAGTACAATATTCTGGATTTTTCGAGTAGGGAGGATAATGCGGAGCTTGAGAAGATGTTCAAGAATATGATCGATGAGTTGTAATTATTTTACAAGTGATGACATTGCCTATCTGTGGCTAAACTGAGATATTAACAAAAAAGAGGCCCTGTTTCCAGGACCTCTTCATGGCGCAACTTCACCACTACGTGGATGAGATGCTTGAGTTAATGGTGCTGAACACGTTACTAATCATCGGACCAAGCAACATCAGAACCGCAATAACAACGATAGCTACCAAAACAAGTATCAACGCATATTCGACGAGGCCCTGGCCCTTTTCTTTCGGTGCAAACAACATAACATTCACCTCCTTTCAACCTTTGGGATTTTAACTATACTACCATGACGATTATACCGTAGTAAAGTTACGATATATGCCCACTTTAGAAAAAATAGCAACTCATTTCAGCGTCGCTTTTGTGTGAAATCAAATAAGGATAGCTTATTCTTTATTCTCGCTGCTCTTGCTCTCCGATTTTACACTTTCAGTACTCGCCTTGCTCTCGGATTTCTCCGATGACTTGCTTTCATCCTTGTCCTTACTCCCGGGTGAATACAACCCGGAGGTAGAGCGGTTATCAGTGGAGTAAAAGCCGGAACCTTTAAACACCACACCCACCGGCCCGATCACCTTGCGCAGGCTGTTCTTGTTACATTCTGGGCAGCGCTTGAGTGGCGCGTCCGTGAAGGATTGGTGACGTTCGAATTGAACCCCACAGGATTCGCAACGATAAGCATAGACAGGCATAACTGATTCCTTACCTTTCAAAAGCGTTCGCATTATAGTCCCTCAACGGGGATGATGCAAGAGCCTGATACGCACATGTTATAATTTTCTAACATATTAAAATTCCCATCCCTAAGCGGAGCGAAATGTAGTCGAAGGGCGAGACACTAGCAATAGTCCTTCGACTGCGCACCCCGTCTTGGGCCGACGCCCTTACAGTCGTTTCGCTCAGGGAGGAAATACTGGAGAACATCACCCAATGTTAAAAAATATCGAGATTGTTTATTGTGCTGTTTGACACTACACCGACCGGGCCGTGGGCCTGGCCAGTGAACTGCTTAAAGAATTCGAGTACGATATCGAGAACCTGAGCCTGGTCCCTTCTGACGGAGGCA
>JBAVJG010000389.1:0-4310 GCA_049687655.1 Anaerolineales bacterium
GGAATGGCCGCTTAAAAGGTGGCAGATTGTCGGTCCGGAACGAAGCGGGCTCATCGTCAATATATTGGGGGTGGCGCTAGTAGGCCTGTCCATCTGGAATGCACGCACGAACCTGCGGATGGCTGTCACAGAAGGCACAACGGCATTCATCTGGGAGGAGAAAATCTATCCACGCGACCCTGAGCGTGCCACGAAAGAAGCTCATCGCATATTGGGCCAGGTGGAAGATGATGCCATCCTGTTCGCAAATTGGGATCGGTTATATTCCTATGTGTACACCGCACACATCCTTGAGGGCCGAACGGGAATTGCGCTGCACGAGATGCTCGTCCCGCCACGGCCCGGATCGACCACGATGGCTTATATTGAGGCCAATATCGAGGCGCGCCCGATTTACTTCACATTGGAAGTGCCGGAGCTGGAATCATATTACAATGTCAGGCAAGTTGAACAACAACTCTTCCGTATTACGAAATGAGCATATGACCCATACCAAACGCTGGCTGATTCCCCCCCCTATCACCCTCGAAGCCGATACGGCACTGAAGGCCTTCCCGCCTGTGCTGCGGCAGGTACTCTTCAACCGCGGTTATGCCACGGACGCCGAAGCGCGCGCCTTTCTCAAGGCCGAGCCGAATTTCGATACCGACCCCTTTCAGATGACTGGTATGCAGGCTGCCGTCGAGCGCATCCGCTCTGCGCTGGCGCAGAATGAACCGATCGCCATCTACGGTGATTATGACGTGGATGGCGTAACATCCACAGCATTGTTGGTGGATATTCTCAACGCGCTGGGTGCAGACGTTCGTGGCTATATCCCCAACCGTTTTGACGAGGGCTATGGTCTCAATAATGAGGCCCTGTCCCAATTGAAGGACGACGGGGTCAAACTGGTCATCACGGTGGATTGCGGAATCCGTTCCCCGGACGAAGCGCTGCATGCCCGGACGATCGGCCTGGATCTGATTATCACAGACCATCATCATCCGTCAGAGGGACCCCTGCCCCCGGCCATCGCCGTCATCAATCCCAAACAGCCCGGAGATGTGTATCCCGATAAAGACCTGGCTGGCGTGGGTATCGCTTATAAACTGGCAGAAGCATCATTGATTGAACAGGGTTCGGCGGACAGTGTTCAGCTTACGCGCTTGCTCGATCTAGTCGCCTTAGGCACGGTGGCCGATCTGGCCCCGCTGGTTAGTGAGAATCGTTTTCTCGTCCGAAGAGGCTTGCGCCAGATGCGCGAAACCACACGACAGGGACTTTTTTCGTTGGCAGCTGTGGCAGAGTTGAACCTGCCGAAAGTCAACGCAACAGATATCGGCTTCAGGCTTGGCCCGCGCCTAAATGCGGCCGGTAGGCTGGACGAAGCGCTGGCGGCTTACGAACTGCTTACCACGAATGATGTGTACGAGGCGGGGCAACTGTCCCAGAAACTGGACGTGCAAAACCGCGAGCGACAACGCATCACGCGTGAGATGCAGGTGCAGGCCGAAGAACTGGCCCTTGCGGACGAAAAGGATGCCTTCCTGCTCTTTGCCGCGCACGAAGATTTTAACGCTGGCGTGGTCGGGTTGGCAGCTTCGCGTCTTACAGATACTTACTATCGCCCGTCCATCGTGGCGCACATTGACACGGACACCACGCGCGGCTCCTGTCGCTCGATCCCCGAATTCCATATCACCGACGCTCTCGACCAGTGCGCGGACATCCTCGTCCGGCATGGTGGTCATGCCGCCGCAGCTGGGTTCACCGTCGAAAACGATAAGCTGGACGAATTGGTCTCACGATTGAAGGCTATCGCAAGAGAACAACTTGGCGATCAGGATTTGCGTCCTACCCTGACGGCTGATGCCGAAATCCCGCTGACGGAAGTGCGTCCCGATCTGTTGAACGCGCTCAAGTATCTGGAGCCGACCGGTTACGGCAATCCGGATGCGGTCTTTGTCTCGCGCGAAGTCAAAGTCCGGCATTCACGTACCGTGGGTGCAGACAAAAGACATCTTAAGATGAATCTTGAAGACGGGCAGGGCATGTCGCACGATGCGATCGGGTTCCGGCTGGGTCATCTAAAGGCGGAATTACCAGAGCATGTTGACATCATGTACATTTATGAGATCAACGAATATAACGGGCGGGTGAATTATCAGTTGAATTTGAAGGATGTAAAAGCGGCGGGAGTGCCCGATTAGGCGTGCGTCGCACCATGTTTAGCGGAATCGTCTAACGAGAACATCTTCCCGTTTACGGAATTTTTTCTGATCGTATGGTGCGACGCACCCTCGTACCTTACGGCCCCCACCTGGGTTGGTAATCGCAATACTCGTTATCCGTCAGGCGGCGCAGATCAGTGCCGTCGGTGCGGATGATGTAAATCTCGCAGCCGTGGATGTCTTCGTATTTGTCGAAATAAGCGGTGAAGGCCACCCATTTGCCATCCGGAGAAAAACTGGGTCCCTGGCTGTTGCCGCCAGTCGGTGTAAGCTGGCGCGATTCAGAGCCGTCCGCGTTCATGATGTAGAGCTCGCGGTGCCAGGCTTCCCCTGAATAGGTGACGATATATTGCCCGTCTGGTGACCAGTCGCTGCGGCCACGCATGGCCGGCAGATTGCTGACCTGATCTAAATTCTTCCCGTCTTCCCTGATGGCGAACAACTGAACAGGACCATTCCGGTCGGACGCAAACAGGATATGCTTTCCGTCCGGTGACCAGGTGGGATCCCAACCTTCGATACTTGGAATGTTATGCTGATCGTTTCCGTTACGCTCCATGATCATGATCTGATATTTTTCGGAATTTGGAGTCCAGCGTGTGTAGGTGATGCGACTCCCATCGGGCGAATACTCGGGAGCGGTCAATACACCGCTGCGATTGGTCAGGCGGTCCACGCTGCCATCTGCAAGTTCGTACGAATAGATCTCATAAACATTTTCCTGCCGGAAGGCAGAATAGAGCACTCTGCGTCCATCCGAGGAAAGGGATGGGTAAAAGTGCCGGATGTTATTCTCGGTGGTCAGGCGACGATAGCCTGTCCCGTCTGCGTTCATGATACAGATCTGGTCTGAGGACTGGAACTTATAAACCTGGCAGGTGAAAACGATATGCCCGGTGGGCGCATCTCCTGCGGAGACAGTGGCCACGTCCGTTGGACCTGTTCCCGGAGGAGGGGCCGTTCCGGTTTGGACTGGAGGTTCAGAGAAATCGAAAGGGGATGTGGAGGTGGGGGTTGCAGGCGCGGGAGAAAATCCTGAGAGCGGCGTTGCAGCCGAGAGCGTGGCAAACAGGTCAATGGTCGGGGATGATTCGGGCGTGGCCAGGCGTCTTACCCCGGATACCAGTAAAACGACAAAAATCAAAAAACCGCAGGACAAAACCAGTCCCGCGGCGATCCAGAGTGTGCGGTTATTGGTAGTCATGCATCAATTGTAACCCGTCCGTAGCGATAATAGGCGGCGCAGGCCCCCTCGGACGAAACCATGGTCGCGCCCAGAGGGTGTTCGGGGTTGCACTGGTTTCCGAAGGCAGTGCATTCATGCGGCTTCTTGAGACCCTGCAGGATCAGACCCGCGATACACAGCGGCGATTCTTCTGCAGTGACAGTCTCGACGTTGAATCGTTTCTCGGCGTTGAATTTCTCGAACTCGGGGCGCAGATCCCAACCGCTCATCGGGATGCTGCCGATTCCACGCCACTTGCGGTCGATTTCTATGAAAACGGTGTCGATCATTTTTTGTGCCGGTTTGTTTCCCTCAAATGTGACCGCACGCTGGTAGGCATTGAATACCTCGACCTTTCCGGCTTCAAGCAAACGGACTGTTTCGAGAATGCCCTGCACAATATCGAGTGGCTCGAAGCCGGTGACGACCATCGGCGTTTTGAACTGTTCTACCAGCGGTGGGTACTCGTGATAGCCCATCACCGCGCAGACGTGACCGGCCAGCAAGAAAGCCTGCACGCGATTGGTCTCTGAACTCAGGATGGCAGAGACCGCAGGCGGTACGCGCACATGAGAAACAAGGATGGAATAGTTATCCAAACCAAGGTTTTTGGCCTGCATGACGCTCATCACATTGGGGGGCGCGGTGGTTTCGAAGCCGATAGCAAAGAAGACCACCTGTTTTTCCGGGTTAGCCTTGGCCAGCTTGACGGCATCCAGCGGCGAATAGACCACGCGTACATCCCCGCCCTTGGCTTTGACCGAGAACAGATCCTGATTGGAACCGGGCACGCGCAGCATGTCGCCATAAGAACAGAAGATTACGTCCGGGCGGGAGGCGATCTCCAAAGCTTTATCAATCAATTCAAGCGG
>JBAVJG010000390.1:0-7609 GCA_049687655.1 Anaerolineales bacterium
GCGCAGCCTCATACCAGAGCTATACGGCATGTGATCAGAACAGTCAGGGCATTTCTGTGGGTTGGATCGACACCTACCGCCATCACCTTGAAGGGCAGTGCATAGATATCACATTTTTGCCCGATGGTGTCTACGCCTTACGTTCAGTCGTTGATCCGGACAAAAAATTGTGGGAAAGAAATTACGAAAACAATGATGCCATTTTGTATTTCGAACTCGCAGGGAAAAGTGTAAACGTCATTGAATTAACAGATATCTAATGGCCTATCAAATCTGTACAGGCTGCATACACTGGCTATCCGGCTTTTCAATGTAAAATACTTTCATGCTTGCTCGTGTATTTTCTTGCGCTGTGGTTGGTTTGGATGGCGTCATCATCGAAGTCGAGGTGGATTACACCAACGGCATGGCTGGAATGACGATTGTCGGGCTACCGGATGCAGCCGTACAGGAAAGCCGTGAACGCGTCCAGACCGCTATCAAGAATGCTGGCCTGCATTTTCCACGGCATCGCATCGTAGTCAATCTCGCGCCTGCTTCCGTTCGCAAGGAGGGCCCGGCCTACGATCTGCCCATTGCATTGGGCGTCATCATCCTGAGTGGACGCCTGCCCCTCGAGGCCGTGGAGGGCACCCTCGTGATAGGCGAGCTCTCGCTGGACGGCATCGTCCGTCACACGCGCGGAATCCTGTCTATGGCTGCCGCTGCCCGTGCCAACGGATACGAGCGGATGGTGGTGCCCGAGGTGGATGCTGCCGAAGCAGCCCTGATCCCCGACCTTGAAATTATTCCTGTTAAAACGCTGGCGCAGCTATATGACCATCTGACTGGCCACCGTTTAATCGAGCCATACCAGTCTCCCAACAATGATCTCGCGCCCATGTTCATCCCGACCGATTTTGCTGAGGTCAAGGGACAGGAGCACGTCAAACGGGCCCTCGAAGTGGCTGCCGCTGGCGGGCATAATTGTCTTCTCGTGGGGAGTCCCGGAGCCGGAAAAACTCTGCTGGCGCGCGCCATGCCCGGTATCCTGCCGGAGATGTCCATTGACGAATCCCTGGACGTTACAAAGATATACTCGGTAGCCGATCAACTCCCACCTGACACGCCGCTCATCCGCCACCGTCCCTTCCGCGCGCCACACCACACCATCAGCCACGCCGGGCTGGTGGGTGGCGGCAACATTCCGCACCCAGGGGAAATATCATTAGCACACAGAGGCGTTTTGTTTTTAGATGAGTTTCCCGAGTTTGGCAGTCGCGTGCTGGAAGTTATGCGCCAGCCGATGGAAGATAAAGTTGTGACAATCAGCCGCGCTAAAGGCTCCTTGACGTTTCCCGCGAACTTTCAACTGATCGCTGCTATGAATCCCTGCCCATGCGGCTGGAACGGCGATTCGCAAAAACCGTGTACCTGCGCTCATTCGGCTGTGACCAAGTATCAGAAGCGCATCTCCGGTCCCATGCTCGACCGCATTGACATTCATGTTGAAGTCCCGCGAGTGGATTACGAAAAGTTGAGCAGTGACCGTCTGGGTGAGAGCTCGGCATCCATACGGGAGCGGGTGCAAGCGGCGCGAGAGTGGCAAAGAATACGCTTTGAAGGAACGGATATCGTTTGTAACTCTGATATGCGCGTGGCGGAAGTGCGTCAGTTTTGTAAACTAGACGAAGCGGGGGAAAGTCTGGTGCGCTCGGCGATGAGTCAGTTGAACCTGTCAGCACGGGGGTATCACCGGGTGTTGAAATTAGCACGCACGATTGCGGACCTAGCGGAGAGTTATGAGATCCAATCCGTGCATCTGGCGGAGGCGCTGCAGTACCGGCCGAAGTTGATGTTAGGGTAAAAAAGAACACTTTAGTAGTCTGAATCTTTGTGATTATGGTCAAGGGTAATCCGGGGGATGATCGTTGACGGGTAAAAATTTCGACCCTCGTTACATCAACCCCAACCGACAGCTTAAACGCATTACCGCAAAGATCAAAACTCACTCCCCGTGCCAAAAGGAACGGGGAGTTTTTGCTTGAAGAATCAAACAGCGCGCCGAAAAAAGGTTTTAGCGGAGGTGAGCAGTTTTACCTGCCCACCTCTTTGCATGGACCGAACTTATTCAGTCGGCATTTCTTGCTCTTGTACATCACAAGTAGTTAATGGCTGTGGTTTACCTAGCCAGAGGTCAATGTGAACGTTGTTTGTAGTGTTCTATCGCTGAACCGGAAGGGATAATCCCCGGGTAACAGCTCCATATCTTGGGTGAAAGTCTGCCAACTATTGGTATAGTATTGTGTCGCAGTTTTGCTATCGGAATGCAAAGCCACAGTCTGAAAGATGACTTGTGGATCAGCGCTGACATCCTGCTGCTTCTGGATGCTCGGGCCTGTACCCTGTAAAAACCTCATCCAAAGTGGATGACTTCAGAAACCAGAAACTTCCATCCTGAGTTTGCGCCAGCAATTGTCAATTCTGCAGCGCAAACTCAACTCCCCCGTCAAACTCAAACCCGTTGAGAAGATAACCTTGGCTGTTCTAACTGCCAGACTGAAACGCATTACCCACCGGTCTGCAAATCAACTTCGAGATGTCATCCGCATCTTCCAACCTAAAACTGTTCTTCGTTGGCACCGCAAATTGGTTCGTCGGAAATGGACCTGTTCGAAGACGCAATATCTTGGGATGCATCATTCACGATTACTATCGGCAACCATTTTTTTCTAACTGAGGCCTCGGAGGTGGTTTTTACGCCATACACGTGGTTGGCGGAGATGAAGGTCCGTTTGGTCATAGTCAGGCTGTATTTTACTGCCTCTTTTATAAAAAACCGAACTTCTTACTCGCCATTTTGCCTAAAACCGGCAGGGGCTTTGCAAAATTATTTATGCATACTCTGCAAGCATGGCACTCCCCCTTTGTATAAGAGTCTTATTCGCCCAGATAGGCTGTCACAATGCGTGGATTGTCGCGCAACTCGGCTGATGGTGCAGCATGAACCAATTTACCCATTTCCAGCACATAAGCGTAATCTGCCACCTGCAAGGCTTTGCGGGCGTTCTGTTCCACCAGTAACAGCGTCACACCCTGAGCGCGGATTTCGGTAATGATCTCGAAAATCTGGTTGACCATCATCGGAGCCAACCCCATGCTAGGCTCGTCGAGCGTAAGCAGTTGGGGGCGCGCCATCAAAGCGCGTGCCACAGCCAGCATTTGCTGTTCGCCACCGCTCATTAGCCCTGCGGCCTGCTTACGGCGTTTCTTCAAAATGGGAAAACGCTCGAACATGGATTGCAGGTCGCTCTCGACCTCGTCTTTATCACTGCGAACGTACGCCCCCAGTCGCAGATTCTCTTCCACGCTCAAGGGAGCCAGCACTTCGCGTCCTTCCGGCACCTGGGCCAGTCCCAGGCGCGCTACCTGATCGGCACGCAGACCAGTGATGTCATGCCCATCCAATTCGATACGTCCACTGGCCGGTTTGAGCAGGCCGCCGACGGTATTCAACATGGTGGACTTGCCCGCGCCGTTCGCACCGATCACAGCCACTACCTGTCCGTCCGGCACTTCAAATGAGAGGTCACGCACCGCTTCGATGGCTCCATAGTTGACGGTGAGGTCAGTCACTTTAAGCACTCGTAGCCTCCGTTCCCAGATAGGCTTCCACCACTAGTGGGTCGGCTTTGATCTCGTCCGGCGTTCCGCTGGAAATCACTTCGCCAAAGTTCAGGACGATGACATGGTCACAGACTTGCGAAATGAAGGCCATATCATGCTCGATAACCAGCACCGTCAATCCTTCGTCCCGCAGGCCCAGGATCAGGTCACCCAGGTGGGCAGTTTCGGCAGCGTTCATCCCGGCGGTCGGCTCATCGAGCAGGAGCAGTTCGGGGTGCGTAGCAAGCGCTCGGGCGATCTCGACGCGTCGCTGGTCGCCGTAGGACAGGGCATCGGCAGGCGAATTCCTGAAAGGATCCAATCCCAACCGTGCAGCCAGCACATCCGCCTGCTCACTCAGCCTGCGCTCTTCGGCGCGGTAGGCGGGCAGCATCAGCGTAGCACTCAGCAGACTCGCCCTACCCTGCGTGTGCATCCCCACGATGAGATTTTCACGCACCGACATTTCAGCAAACAGACGGATATTCTGATACGTGCGGGCGATGCCCAACTGATTGATCTTATGCGGCGGCAACTTGTGGATAGGCTGCTGGTTGAAGTAGACTTCGCCGTTCGTGACCCTGTCCAACCCACTGATGAGGTTCAACAGTGTGGTTTTTCCCGCGCCATTCGGACCGATCAACCCCACGACCTGGCCTGCTTCCACTGAAAAAGAGACTCGGTTGACCGCAGCCAACCCGCCAAAATGACGACTGACATTATTAAGCCTGAGCATGGTCAGTCTCCTTTTTGTGGAAGATGAGCCGGATCCATTTCGGGTTGACCAGTCCGTGCGGCAGGTAAAGGATGACCAGCACCAGAATAGCGCCATTAACGATGCCGCGATATTCACCCATGAAGCGCAGCGCTTCGGGCAAGATGGTGAGAATGGCTGCACCGACAATTGAACCTGTCCAGTGTAGGGTGCCTCCCAAAACAGCAAACGCCAGAATATTAACTGCCGCGCTGAAGCTGAAATCGTTAGGACCCACAAAACGGGTGAGATGCGCGCTGAAACCGCCTGCCAGCCCGGCTACAAATGCGCCCAGCACAAATGCCAGCAGTTTGTAGTTGGCAACGTCGATGCCCATGGTGGCAGCCACGCTCTCATCTCGCCGGATGGCGGCCAGCGCGCGTCCTGTACGGGAACGATGAAATTGAACGAGAAAAATACACAACAAAACAAGCGTAAACAGCAGGGCAGCGGGCGTGGTCAACTTGGGAATTCCCGAAAGTCCCTGCGCGCCGCCAATCAGGTTCAGGCCCGTGAATTTATCGAAATTAACCGCCAGAATGCGGACGATTTCCCCGAAGCCAAGTGTGGCTATCGCCAGATACACATCCCGCAGGCGCAACACAGGCAATCCCAGCAACCAGCCGATAACGGCCGCAGTCAACGCGCCTGCTAGCAAGCTGACCGGGAAAGGCGTACCCACGTTGATCGTCAAGACCGCCGAAACATAGGCGCCAATTGCCATGAAGCCCGCGTTCGCGAGCGAGAGCAAACCTGTATAAAGTGTGAAGTAGATGCTGATTCCCAACAGCATGTTAATCAGTACAAACTGAACCACGCTGCCATAAGTCACCCAGAATTCTGAAAATATACTCATCCTGCCCCTTATGCGCTTTTGGCGCTGGAACGTCCCAACAGACCATTGGGACGCACCAGAAGAATCAAGAATAAGAGTACAAAAGATACCGCATCACGCAGGTCACTCGAAAGGTACGCCACACTCATCACTTCGCTAAACGACAGGATAAATCCGCCCAAGACCGCGCCCTCGATATTGCCCAACCCACCCAACACAATGACGGTCAGACCCTTCAGGTTCATCGGACCACCCATAAACGGCGAAATAGAATTGAACGCCAGTCCCAGCAGGACACCCGCTGCGCCTGCTAATGCGCCTGCAATGAAAAAGGTTTGCATGATGACCTGGTCCACACGGATGCCAAGTCGAGCAGCTGTAACAGGATTAAAAGCCACAGCGCGCATGGCCTGTCCCTGACGTGTACCCATGAGCAACCAGCGCAAAAACAGCATAATCCCTATGGAAACAGCCAGGATCGTCACTTGTAACAATGTGACCGAAACCGGGCCGATCTTGAAAACATGCACAGGGAACACATCGAACGGGAAGCGGGAGACCTGCGCACTGAAAACGCCCTGCGCCGCGCTGATCAACACGATCGACGCGCCAATGCTGGAAATTAAAGTTGCCAGGTGGGGTGCGTTCCTGTCACGCAATGGCTTGAACGCCACACGGTCTAACAACACGCCAAGCACCCCGCTCAGGAGCATAGCCACCGGTAAGGCCAACCAGATCGGCAAACCCAGCAAGTTGACTGCCATAAGTCCGATGAACGCACCCCACATATACAACGAAGGGTGTGCCAGGTTGAGCATCCCAAGCACACCGAAAACCAGGGTATAGCCCAGCGAAAATAGACTGTACACTGCACCGAGCCAAATTGCGTTCACCACTTGTTGCCAGAACATAGCTGTCCTATGAAATGTCCCGCCGACTCGTTGAATCGGCGGGACTTGTTTCAGTCAAGGCGTTTCCGCCCGAGGGAACATTTCACCACAGAAAAAACAGGTTCGCTATCATTTTACCAATACCTTATCTTTCTGTGGATAAAATTCACTAAGGCTGGAAAACGACAAACTCGCCGTTTTGGACAGTTAGTACAACAGCATCGTGGACAGGGTCGCGGTTGGCATCGAACGAGAACACACCCAGCGGGCTGTCCATGTCTTTGATCTGGGCGATGGAATCGCGCACCGCAGCGTGATCGACGCTGTCAGCGTTCTTGATGGCGGTTGCAGCCGCCCAGGCGGCTGTGTATGACTGCGCTGCAAACTGATCGGGGTCACCGCCGTATTCAGCATTGAAGGCAGTCACAAAGTCTGCGCTGGCAGGGAAGGCGCTGGCTACGTTCCAGGCCGAACCAGAGATGGCACCTTCGGCAGCAGGACCAGCAATCTCAGCCAGCTTGGGGCTATTGAAGCCGTTGCCGCCAATGATACGGACACTTTCGGGAATGCCCAGCGTGCGCGCCTGGATCATGATATTGGCAGCTTCTTCCGCCAAAGCAGACACGACAATCGCATCCGGGTTGAGCGACTGAATTTTCGTCAACTGTGCGGAGAAGTCCGTATCGCCTTTGGCGAAGGTCTCTTCGGTCAGGATTTCAATCCCTTCGGCATCGAGCGCAGCCTTGAAGACATCATACCCGCTCTGAGTGAAGGCATCGTCATTGCCGTACATCACAGCAACTTTGGTCAGGCCAAGCGCTTCCTTGGTCACCTTGACGGTGTTGGGAATGACTGCGCTTTCGGGCAGGCTGGTGCGGAAAATATAATTACCGATCTCGGTGATGCCAGTAGCCGTGTTCGAACTGGCGATCACGGGCATACCGGCTTCCTGAGCCACCGGGTCCGCAGACTTGGCTTCGCTCGAAAGCGTTGGTCCAAGGATGACCACGATATCGGGGTTGGCGATCAGTTTCTCAAATGCGGCAATGGCCTGCTTGGCATCACCGGCAGCGTCTTCATAGGCAACCTTCACAGTTACGCCATCACCCAAAAAGTTCTGATCGTTCATCTGCTTAACGGCCAGGTCAATGCCTTTTTGAATGGATGTGCCATACAACGCAGTCGCGCCACTCAGGTCATGGACAGCACCCAGCGTAATCTCAGCAGGCAGGTTCCCGGCAGGCATAGCAAGTTCTTCCGCAGGGGCTTCCGTTGCAGCAGGCGCCTCGGTTGCGGCAGGAGCAGCAGGTTCCGCGGGCTCTGCAGGTGCGGACGTCTCAGCACCACCACAGGCCGTGACCAGGATGCTCAACAGCATCAAGGCAGCAAGTACATTGGCGATTCTCTTCATCTTTTATCTCCTTTGGTCAATATCGAACAGGGATAGTTTGTTCTCATCCAGTAACACATGAGTAAGACCTTAGA
>JBAVJG010000391.1:0-14417 GCA_049687655.1 Anaerolineales bacterium
GGATACTGTAACGCAATCAACGCACCAAAGCGACCGGTTTTCCCGTGCTCACCGCGATGGGAGAACCAGTCTTCCGGGTGGCAGGCCGTGCAAATCTCTGCGAACTCAATCTGTTTTACTCCGGCCCGATCCAACAAAACTCGGTTGGCTTTCCACAGGTTGAAGTGAATGCTTTCACCATGTCCTTCAAGCAGAGCTTCGGCGTCCGCGCCAAATGTGGTTTGCACCTGAGTAATCACATCTTCGCCGATCTCATAATGGTCCGGGCCAATCGAGGGACCAATGGCAGCCAGGATATCGGTGGGATTCGATCCGTAGTGTTCTTGCATGGCTCGTACTGCAGCGCTGGCTGCACTGCGCACCGTTCCCAGCCAGCCGGAATGGACGATCCCAATCACCTGTTTTTGGGGATCATATAACAAAATCGGCGTGCAATCCGCAAAACGCATGAAAAGGGTCACCTGCGGGTTGTCGGTCAGCAAGATGTCGGCTTTTTGATAATCCATATCGAGCGGACGGGGCGCATCCGCATAGACTACATCTGCGCTGTGTACCTGCCAAACATCGTGGATGGATTCGGGAGCACGGCCCAGCGCTTTGAATGAGCGGATGCGATTCTCTCGCACGTGGGTAATGTCATCGCCAATCGAGCCGCCTACATTGAGCGAATCCCAGGGGTACGGGCTAACACCGCCTAGGCGTGTAAAAACCGCCTGGGTAATGTTATTGGGGAATATTTCAAATGTGTAGTAACGCAGACCGTTTTGTTGGGAAAATGGCATAAAGCTTAATCCGCCGAGGCGTTCACCTGCGCGAATTTCTTGATAAAGAACTGCCGCGTTTCCTGCATGGTTTCTTCGATGTTGGGGTAAGCGAACCAGGCCGTGAAAAAGCCGAACATGAATCCGGTTAGCACGCGCAGGAAGGGCGTGCTCTCACGGTAAGGCAAAATCGATGCCATGAATGGCCACTCGAACTGGGCAAACAACTGTGAAAACCCATCCAGACCGATGGGACCCAGCCCCAGCAGAATCCAGATCGTCCAGTGTAACTGCGGGAAGCGGCGACCCGTCAGGCCAAAGAGCAGGCCGAAGAGCAAGATAGCACCGTAGATGGCCACATCCCGTTCGCATAGCGCGACCTTGTACCCGAGCGCCTCATTGCCAACATAGCGACGCGCTTCCAGACGGGATATATCGTTAGGATCGCGCAGACCGGTGATGCCAGTCGCCGACTCAAAATCAACCACATTCACTCCCGCCTCTTTCAATGGATAATAAGGTTGCTCCCCATAAAGAAAGAAGGACCTGAACCCGAACTGATGACAAAGCGGGCTGTAGATTGTGTAGAGCACCCGGGCCGGGGCGGTCACGCCGCTTTTCATCAAGGCTGGAGCCAGAAACGGCAATCCGACATAAAACAACATGACCAGGTTCAAGATCATCAGGTAATGGTTGGAGATCCAGGACATGGCCCTGTCTGCGCCGCTGATTGTTCGTCCGCGTCTGACGCGCGCTTTATACGCTTCGTCGCCGATATCTTCCAACTGTCCACGACGGTCGCTAGCAGCGCCAAGGGTCATCATCAATTTTTGTCGATCAAAGGGAGCCTTGAGCCGGTACGGCCCGACTTCAACCACCGGTATATCGACCAGATAGGCCTGCTGCAATGCCGGATCCGAATCGATGTCAACTTCCACCAAGCGGTGAGGGTATTTTTCCTGAAGAGCCTTGAGGTCCTCTTTAGCTTGTTCGCACAGGTGGCACTCTTCACGCATATACAATGTAACAGTAAGCATCACATATCCAAACTAGAAATCGGGTATTCTATAAACTTTTGTAAAGTGCTGATAATTTTATAGTCCAAAATCAACCCAGAACCCGAACTGTGCCAGGCGCTCGAAGGTTCCGGCAAAGAGCATAATACCGATAATGACCAGCACAACACCCATAGCAATCTCCACATAGCGCATGACCTTGCCATGCTCACGCAGCGTATTGGTCACCCAACCGACGCCCAGCGCAGCCACCAGGAATGGGATGGCCAGCCCGGCTGAATACGCCGAAAGCAGGGATGCGCCCTGTGAGACCGAACCACCATTTAGCGCCAGCGTCAGGATGGCACCCAGCACAGGTCCCACGCAGGGTGACCAGCCCGCGGAGAAGAACACACCCAACAACGCCGATGAGAGATAACCCAATTTCGGGTCGGGCAACTGCTGTACACGGGTATCATATTCCAGAAACGGGATGCGGAAAACGCCGATCATGTGCAGGCCAAAGATGATCACCACCACCCCACCAACTTTGGCCAGGATGAAGCGCAGGTCATACAGAATGCTGCCAAACGCGGACGTGGCTACGCCCAGCAAGACAAAGACAAAACTGAAACCCAGCACAAAGGCCAGGCCATGTGAAAAGGTCACCCAACGATTGCCGCTTTCCTTCATCTCCCCACCCGCAGCACGCCCGCCCAGATAGCCGACATATGCAGGCACCAACGAGAAAACGCACGGAGAAAGGAAGGACGCCAGGCCAGCTAGAAATGACAGTCCGAGAGAAACGTTCGTAAAATCCATTTGAATATTTTATACCCTTTCTAAAAGGATGGTTCTTTGACAATGACCTGTGTGCCTACGTTTGGCCATTCCATTTTGATTTCAGTCTCTTCGAGTGATACGTAAGGGGTTGTCCAGCGGTAGATCCATTTGGCGTCTTCAGGACGCACGTTGATACAACCATGTGAGCGACGCGTCCCAAAATAATTATGCCAGAATGCCGCATGAATTGCGACCCCTTCGCCGCTGATAAACGTTGGCCAGGCAACTGCGGCAGTGTCATAGCCGCTGTCCGAAGCCGTGTTGGCGGACATATGGATGGAATACATCTTGCGCCAGACCGCCAGGGTGCCGATGGGGGTGGCAAAATCTCCATAACCACTGGACATCTTACAAAAATGGACCTCAGTATTGCCCTCAAAACAAGAGAGTGTCTGGTAGAACGCGTCTGCCACGATCTTTTTCTGTGCCGGATCGACATCCGGGCTGATTGGAGATACTTCTTCATCCGTGATCATGCGCAAAGCTGCGCCATCTACCCAAAAAATATCACCGTAGCCGTAGCCGCGGCCAAAATCCTCATTCCAACGATACATAACACGTCCGGCCTCATCCGTGCGAATCTGATCGATCCAGACCACCTGACTGTAATACAGGCGCGGCATTTGACCTACTTCGGAAACATATCTGAAACTCGGTGTGCGGTATGGCGGATTATCAATAATTAAATCCACATACGGAACGGTTACTTCCGCCCAGAAACCGGGCTTTCCTTCTGGCATTGCTGTCATGGGGGTATTGGATACATTACCCACTGGTTGTAGATGCGGAGCGTAAATGTAGCCTTCAGGGGTTTCTGCCCATGTCTTGCTTGGGCCTTGTGCAACCAGGCTATCGAATGAAAACGAATCACTGCCAATCACCGAACGTACCCATTCAATCACATCATCATCTGCGATCTTCCGGACCGTGGTCGAATTGGCAGTCGGTTTGGATTTTATTTCTGTGAAATACCAATCCGGAAATACACTGACCCGCCCCAAACGTTCCCCGGTTGGGAATTGCAGGTAAGGTGAACGGCCCAACGGAAGGCGATCAAAGGGATTGAAGGCCATCGCCCCCAGGCCTATGCCAGCCAATTTTAGAAAATCACGGCGAGAAACAGCTTCTCTCATTCTATCTTTCTTCCTGAACTTCATTATTCGTAGGACTCACGTGGTTTTTGGGTTTCTCCCATTTGACACGTAACTCCTGATTAGGTAAGGATAATATCAAACATTCCAAGCGTCAACGCATCTATGAGTAAGCATTAATTTAGACCCTCCAAACCAAGGGCATCTTACTCTTTAGCCCAGAACGCTTCCAGACCTCGCAGGCAGTCCGCACTGACCTTATGCCCCACATCGGCATCGCAAAAAGTCACTTGCGCGCCAGCCTTTTCCAATAACTCTAGCGCCTGCTCGGCCCGTTGCAATGGGACAAGGTCATCATTCTTGCCGTGCGCAACAAAAAATTGCTTTCCATCCAGCACGCGGCGTTCTATCAAATCATTGGTGCCACCGGGCATAAAACCGGCCAGTACCGCCGCCTTCCGGATGCGCTGCGGGTAGAGCAGTGTCAGCACGTTAGTCAGCGCGCCACCCTGACTGAAACCGACCACATCAAACTTTTCCGCATCCACACCAATCGAAGCGGACACACCGTCCACCAGACGGATCAATCCCTCGGCAGCAGGCTTAAGATCAGATAACGAAGGCAGGCCCCAGTCATCATCCTGATGCGAGTGAAGCGACCGCCAGGAATAGCCGCCTTCTTGAGAAGTATGGGGTCCACGAGGAGCAGCGATCCACATGTCTTCCGGAAATCTGCGTGCGAAAATCCACATGGAGTTTTCATCGCCTGTCCATCCATGTAACATGAGTAAAAATCGGGCCGGTCCCTGCGAGGCATGGCGCACGCGCATGGTCCAGCCGTTGTAGGTCATCTGATGAGTGTTATTTTCGTCCGGCACGTTTCATCATCCAATCGAACAAATAAAAGAAAAGAACGATCATTACAACCGGGATCAGCGCGAACATCAGGCAGAAAAATCCCAGAGCTGCCGCTTCCCTGCCATAGATCAGGTAGATCAATCCAATGCCGACGATGAAAAGCAGGAGAAATGCGCCCACCCCCAGACGAAAATTGGTCTTGCGCGCATAATCACGCAGATCGCGACTCATGAGAACCCTCCAATCAGACTGCGACGCAGACGACTCGTCCACGAGACCATTTGCCTGAGTTCCGGCAGGACAGCCTCTACCGCTTCATCACCACGCCGCGCCACTTCCCGGACGTCAACCTGCTGCAGCAATTCGATATCAAACACCGCCGGCCGGACAATGACATCCGGCTTATCGACCGCCAGCCGGTATTCTGCTACCGCACGATTGCCCACGTCTACCGAGCGCAGGAAAACGTCAAAGGCCTGAGCATAGCGGAAGTGCGCCAGGCGGTCCAGGATCGGTTTGGGGATCCCGGTAGAAACAGGCATACCCATGGATCGGGCCGGCTCGCCCATCGGAGCATGCAATGTAACCGCAACCACAGGCAATGACGGCGCCAGTAACCGCGCAACCGAAACAGGCACCGGATCGAGCACGCCGCCATCAACCAGTTCCCAATCCTGCCAGGCATGGGCAGGAAAAATCCCGGGAACCGCGATGGTAGCCAGCAGGGCATTTTTCACGAGCCCCTCATCTAAAATGACTTCACGGCCAGTATTTAGATCGACCGCAGTCACAGCACAGGGAAGCTTCAAGTCAGCGAAAGTGCGTTCTGATAATACTTCGTCCAGCCATTTGTGAACGCCCTCCAACCCCAGCAGGGATGGCCTTTCACCTGGCAGGCGGCCATATAAGTTCGGCTGGTCTACTTTTACAAAAATGTCTTCGATTTCTTCCGGTGTATACCCAGCCGCATACATGGCAGCCACAATGCCACCGAAGCTGGTGCCAGCTACAGCGCGGATTTTGAAGGCTTCTTTTTCCAAACGGCGTAAGACGCCAATGTGAGCGTTTCCCTTGGCCCCCCCACCGCCAAGAGCAAGTGTAAATTCCATAGGGATATAATTATACTCAACTCGTGCTGCGACGACTAAAGTGTAAGTCTAGGCTCTGTAGGATTCTCCGTGGTAGATACCCAAAGAACCTAAGTCTATGAAGAATTTTGTCCCTTGACAGGCAGTGAATTACGCTAAACTTTAGACAGTTGCGGTACTCTTTGTGAGCACTGCATGGTGCTTTGAAAAGGAGGCCATTTGTGTACGCACTGCTCTTTGTTCTTGACGATCCCGACCGTCTCGATGAAGTCCTGACCGCCTGGACCGACATCGGTGTACGCGGTGTGACGATAATGGACAGCACAGGCTGGCAACGCCACCGCATTCAGCAATCCATGTTGGGCGCGCGCTTCGATTTTGCATCCCTGGTGGGAGGCGCGCGCCTGGAAAACCATATGACTTTATTCGTGGTGGTCGAAAACCGCGAAATTGTTCAAAATGCGCTCGAGACCGTTGAATCCATTGTCGGGGATCTGGACGGTCCACATACCGGAATTCTTGTGGCCTGGCCGATTGAGATCATTAAAGGCCTGCCACCCGAAGAAGAAACGGAAGATTGATGGTCTGGGTACAATTCATCGTCGCGTCTGCGATCCTGGTCTTCACGGCCATGCAACTCGCCAGATATGGCGACATCATCGCCATCCGCACCAACCTGGGCGGCATGTTCGTGGGCACACTGCTGCTGGCAGGTGCCACATCGCTGCCGGAATTGTTGACGACCATCAACTCGCTCAGTCAAAACGTGCCCAACCTGGCTGCGGGCAACATGTTCGGCTCTAACATGTTCAACATGTTCATGCTGGCCATCCTCGATCTGACCAACCAGAACAAGCGCATCCTGCGGCAGGTCGCCATGAAGCACGCTCTGACCGCCGGGCTGGCGATCCTGTTGATTGGCATGGCTATCTTTTTCATCGACATCAACCAGGATTGGAAGATTGGCTGGGTGGGGCTGGATAGTCTGATGTTGATGGTTGTCTATATAGGTGGCATTAGACTGATTCATGGCAACAGCCCTCCCCCCGCGCCCATCGCAGCAAAACTGGACCCCAAGCTGCCTCCGCTATGGAAAGCGTTGCTTGGTTTCGGCGTTGCCACCGCTATCCTCGTCGCTGTTGCGCCGTTTTTGGTTGCGTCCAGTACACGCATCGCCGAGATCACTGGACTGGGGACCGGCTTCGTAGGCATTGTCCTGGTCGGTATGGTCACCTCCCTGCCGGAAATGGTCACCACTATTTCCGCGGCCCGCCTGGGAGCCTATGACCTGGCCGTGGGCAATCTGTTCGGTTCCAACGTCTTCAACATGTTCGCGCTGGGGCTGACGGACGTCTTCCTGACATCCGGTCGTTTCATCGGTGCCATTGACCGAAACTTCGCCATCGCGGCTATGCTCAGCCTGATCCTGACCACTCTGGGGTTGCTCGGCAACCTGGCGCGACTGGAACGTCGCTTGCTCTTTATCGAGTTGGATGGATTGCTGCTGCTACTGGTCTATTTCAGCGGATTATGGGTGCTTTATACACTGGGGATCGGAGGTTAGTCAACCGAGGGTATTCACAAACGCTTCAATCAGACGGTCAATGTCTGTCTGTGTGTTGTATCCCTGCACAGAAACACGGATCAGCTTATTACCATTCCACTCCACTAACGGGACTTCTACCCGAAAGTCATCGTACAATCGAGTTTTAAGTGCTGCGATATCAGTTTCGGATTGGAGCGGAACAACTACCATTTGCGCATACCAGGAATCACCCGAATATTGCGATGGCATGCCGGTCAACCCACGGATTCTCGTTTCGGCATCCATCGCCAGCGTGTGACAGTCAGTACGCACTTTATCCCAATCGTTCTTTTCCTGAAATTTTATCGCTGCCGGGACAGATAAAAACGCGGCAATGTCACGCGTTCCCCACCACTCGTGCTGGTCAACGAATTGAGAAGGTCCTGGTTTCTCACCCTCCCAACCCCACGAGACGACCAGGGGCTCCAACAGATTTTGGACTTCTGGGCGCGCATACAGAAAACCAGCACCTTTCGGAGCGCAAAGCCATTTATAGTGATAAGCGTAAATCACATCATGGTTTCAAGTTGGGAGCCCGTATTGTGGTTGGTTCAACCATTGGACAGACAAGGCTAAATTCCAGCTTCAGGCAACAATACTTCCAAAGCACCAACTAATCTGTCAATATCATCTTGGGAATTGTATCCCTGCACGGATATACGAATGAACTGTTTGTCCTCCCACTGGATCACTGGAACCTCTACCTTGTACTCATCATACAGGCGCCTCTTCAATAACCCCAGGTCAGAATTCGACAATGGTGCAATTCCCATTTGAGCGTAAAAATCCGAATCTAAAGGATACAGTGGATCCATCTCTACCAGTTCACAGATACGTTCAATTGCATTTCTTAATAACCCATGACATACCTGTTGAACTTTATCCCAGGCATTCTCTTGCATAAACTGGATTGCTGTTGGAACTGATAAATAAGCAGCTGGATCATGTGTGCCTGTCCACTGCAGGTAATCAATGAATTGAGAGCCTGTTGCAATCTCAGCATTTGCATGATAGCCCCAACTGACAATCAAAGGTTGAATCACAGGTTGGATCTCTCTCCGCACATACAGGAAGCCTGCCCCTTTAGGCGATAGCATCCATTTGTGACAATTCCCGAAAACCATGTCTGCCCCAATATCTTGCAAATCAACAGGAATCTGACCGGGAGAATGGGCCGCATCTACAACTGTAAGGATGTCATTTTCTTTGGCGCGTTTACAAATCTGCTGGACAGGTAAACGCAAAGCGGTAGGTGACGTGATATGGCTCAGGTAAATCACTTTCGTTCTAGGGGATACACCTTTCCAAAACTGTTCAAAAATCTGTTCTTCAGTGTGAGTGGGTAATGAAACAGGTTGGCGAATGTAACGAACACCTCTTTTTTGACAGGCAAATTCCCAGGCATAATCACAGGCGCCATATTCGTGATTAGTGGTCAGAACTTCATCATCCGGTGTTAGGTGCAAAGATTGGGCAATGATATTTGCTCCATGCGTAGCATTTGGTATAAAAACGAGATTATCCGCGGCTGCATTTAGATACGATCCAAGGGCTTTGCGCGCTTCTAACAGTAATTCATTTATGTCTCTTCCCAAGAACCGGACTGGTTGGTTTTCTAGCCTAACTTGCCAGTTCTGGTAGGCTTCCAGAACTGGCTTTGGTGTAGCCCCAAAGGAGCCATGATTAAGGAAAATTACATCAGGGTCTAGGAAAAATTGATTTTTGATAAGAGACATCCATAAATTATAAAGCCAAGAGTGTTTTATGGCGTTTAGTAATGAGAATTAAATAACTTTCGAAGCTGGGATGGCGCGGTAGTTCCAGGCAGGTAAGAAGGTATCGCGGACGATACGCATCGTCTGTTTGAAATCATCAGCCACCTTTCGACCGGTTTGGTAAACCGTTTCAATAACTTTGACAAACACCTTCAGTCCTTTGCTGGTCTTGGTCTTTTCGATCAATTCTTTGACCAAATCTATGCTTGTAAAAAGCACTCCCTGACAGGCTCTGGTTACGTGCGGAAATAAGCGATGCTCAATGGGGTTGTACTTGGAACAATAGGCTGGGTAGTGGGCAATACGGATTTCGATGCCCAATTCATCTGCCAATTGTTGCAGGTCTTCCTTGAAAATATAGTGACGAGATCCATTGCTACCACCACCATCGCAGAGCGCTAGTATCACAGTGGCATCAGGATAGATTTCCCGGCCATATTGAAGCCACCAGGATCGCAGGCAATCGCAGGCAAACTGACTGGTATCCTTACTTGTACCCCGTGTTGATGGGGCACTTGTGCCGATATGGATGTAGCCGATATTGTGCTGCAAGTCATAGATCCCATGTGGAATGATCACCCCTTCCGCAAAAGTATTGAAATCATGATCGAAGGCATGTAATTCTTCGCGTGTATACAAGTGGCCTGCGCGATAAAAATTGCCCAAATATTCTTTCTTCTTGCTATCAAAGCTGATGATTGGGTCGCCCTTGGCCCTAAATTCAGCAACCAGCTTCTTTATGTTCCGAAATTGTTCATCACGATGCGCCACTGTTTTCATGGTTTTCTTCTTTTGAGCTTTTCTGCGGCGATAATTGTGTTTCTTGAGCAATTTGTTTACAACACTCTTGCTCACCTTCACCCGATAGTTTCGCTCCAATAATTTCGAAATATCATCGGGTCTCAGGTCTGTCCAAACCACTTTCTCATCCATTGGATCCCCAGCCGTATGTTCTTTCAGTACATTCAGAAATTGCTCGTCAATATTTGGGTAATGCTCATCATAACCTTTTCGTCCACCACCTGATTTGCGGATTGCCACATCATATTTAGGCTCATCAGGAAGTTGTTCCAACTCTTCTATCCCGTTGTGCACTGTCTTTTCACTGCACCCCAAGAGCTTTGCCATGTAGCTTTTTCCGCCCAACCCCAATTTCAAGGCCTCCACGGCTGCGTAGCGACGTCGGTCTTTTTCTGAAAGCGTAGCGTAATACTTCTTCATTGCTCGTTCAATTTCCAGACCATATGCTTGCATTATTTCCTTCTCTCCAAGGCGTAGGTTTTCCCTGTAGTTTACACTCAAACCCAGCTACCGGAAACTTATTTAATCCGCGTTCCTAAACTGACAAAACCTGTATGTAGATTACTGTTGCTTACGAACGTAATTGGTCTTCAATAATCCGATGCTGCCGTTCTAACACAAGCAGGGCCAACAAGCGGGCAAACCTTTAGGTACGGGTTTTGTTATATTATTTCAAGCAGAGATGTAAATACCAATTAAGCTCGCCATTGGCTGGCAGGAAACCTGCCTCTCCAACTTGCAGAGCCACATCGAGTCGGTCGGCGACCCCGATACATGGCTCAAATCCGATATTGTAGTAAGGCGCTGTATCGGGCTTACCTGCCCACCCACAATAGTTCAGCCACAAACCACAATGCGTTACAACTTTTTGGTCGAATCGAAATGTCAGACTTGCATCCTCTGTCGGGTCAACTATTGAAACGCTCCCCTTGCTCAACTGCCGAGCCATCAACTTGGCTGACATCTGTGCTTCAGGTCCCGGAATGACACTTAAATCCTTACCACTGATCCGAGGCCACGAGACGACTTGCCCAGATTTCACTCCAATATGCTCTGAAAAGCGTGGGGAGCAGCTGTCAATACGAACAGTACTCGCCGGTACTTCCATCTTCATGCCGGGTTTTACATCTACCAGAGGATGACTGCTCCACAACACTGGCATATCGAACCCACTACGGTTAATCGCACGGTAGTAAATCCACAGACCACCCGAGTGCAATTCGATACGTTTTTCCATCCGGTATGGCAAGCGCACTCCTTCTACACTGAGCATTAATCCCCTTGTATTTTGTTCGGTATCCCAGGGCAGGGCCCATACCTCTCCATGATCAGGCAACATGACTCCCTTCCAGGGCCAGACAGGATATGGTCCAGCTCCGATGTTGGGGAAACACTCATCAAATCCGCCAATGTCAAAATCACGGATGTAGTTGGCATCATAAGTTGGCAATCGCTGAAAGTTGAAATTACGACTGGTATGTAGCCATTCACGCCTGTGACCTTTGTCGTACAAGCTGACGATCTTTCCGCCCCATTCGGGCAGGATAACAAGACGCATGGTTTCATCCTGCATCTCCAGGGCATCCAAGCCCTGATAGCCGATGTTCTTTATTTCCATGTCAAACTGAACTTCCTCAGTTTATATGATATCAACACTCATTTTGTAGAGGCTGGCTAGAATGCGAATATCATCCAGGTGATGACCTGTCATCAGCATATAGTGATGTGATGCTTGAGCTTCGACAAAACGCTTGCCGTTTTCCAAGCGGATCACTGCACCGTTCAGGCAGTCCGAATCCGTATACTGAGCATACCCTGTCAACTCACCTTCACTAACAGAGAAGGATTGCATGGTTGGTTGCAGCTTTACTAATGTAATTGGGCCCGCTGGAAGCCGCGCGTCAATGGCCGTGGCATTCGCATCGACAATGGCCAGCACCTTGCTACGCAACTCCCATTCCGTGGCGAAGGATTGCGGCACCACGCCCAGGTATCCGCAATGGGCCGCCAAGATGTAGTTGTCCGGGTTGCCCTCGACCTCGGGAAAGTTCGGGATGCGCTCGTGTTTCAGAGCAGCTTTCCCTAACAGGAATGGATACATATTGGTCATCATGATCGGTGCGCCAAGTGATTTATGCAGTAAATACTTGGTCAACATCGAAACTGTGTCTGCCTCACACCCCCAGATCAAACGTTGTTCTTCATAAAGCATGTTCCATGCCAAACAAGGAGTGGTGTCAGAATAATGCGATTCGTTCAAACAGTTGATGCCCATGCCCTGAATGTGTGGGTCTTTTTCCAATTCATCACGAAGAGCGAGGTACACTTTGAGGGCGCTGTTCCGCTGATTTTCGTTGATCGCATCCAACGGCATACGATCTTTCCATTGCTCATAAACGGCTAAGGCCGCCTCATCAGGAAGAGATTTAGCGTATGCGCCGAGCGTGTTGAAGCTCCGTTTCTCGATGCGTACCCCAAACGAATCCATAATCCGTTTGGTGCACTCATCCTCCCACCAGAAAAACCGCTTAAAGATCGGCGCCTGAAAACCTTCACCCGGGTTGTCCTGAAAGACCATGAATTTTGCTGTCCCTATCTGGCGTTTAACAGCTAGCATTTTCAGAACTTTTTTAGATTGCTCCAATGAATTAGGCGCAAACATGTTGATACCCTCAGAGCGCATATAACTGGCGATCTCCCAGTCCCACATCAACACTGTACCAAACTCGGAGGTAATCAGCAAAATGGGCAGGTCGATCTTACGGAAATCATCCAAACAACGATATGCCTCTCCCAGCAATTGCGGAAAGATTACCGCCTCAGCTTCTGGCAGCGAATCACCCAAACCAACTTCGGGCAACAACTCCGCTTCATTGGAGAATAACTCCTTTAGAATGGCCAACTGCGTATCAAAATCTGCATCTCGACCTTCCTTAAAGTACACGGGAATTAACCTTGGCAACATATAAACACCTCCAAGAATAAAATTGAATCAACTTGCATATCAAACGAACATTGTCGGTTGCTTCATCGTTAACAAAGATACAAGTCAAGCAATAAGTACATATAAATCGAAGCCCAGCGTTCATAGGTGGCTTCTAAAGTATTCTTTATAAAACTGGCTTGAATAACATCCTAACGGCATCAGTTACAAGTTAAGCAAATCGAAATTCTGTCAAGATGCAATTTTCACGATGTTCAAACCTACCAAATCTGGTGTTTTCGCGATTTTAGGCGTACTATCGACTTTTTCGTCGAAGTTTAACCGGGCAACCAACCTGCCAACATGCTAATTCCTGCTTCCAATGACCAGAATTGCCCAAAATATGTCCGAAAATGCCCTTGACCTGCTCGAAAAAACCTTAACTTGTAAGCGATGGCCTAACGGAAATTCTCCTTATTTTGAGATGCTGTTTCGCAGACAGTGAGCAACACGGCCATAACCATCAGCATGGATACTGCCAAAAACAAACTTTTTGTATCTTCTAAAAAAGAAGGGATGATATGGGATGTTGTGGACAGGCTGCGCGCATCCACAACATCCCATATCCCGATTTATATGGATAGATTCTAAGACAAATCAATCTGCCGTTTGGTTTCTGCAGACTTTAATCCTGCTTCCAGTACCTTCATGCCCAAATAGCCATCATAGAAATTAGGGAAAATCGGTTCTCCAGTTTCGATCGCTTTTAGAAAATCTGCTACGGCATGATGAAATTCATGCTCATAACCGATGTTATGCCCAGGTGGCCACCAATTGGCAACATAGGGATGGCTTGGGTCGGTTGCCAGGATCGTTCTGAACCCTTTTTCACCGGCTTCATCTTCAGACGAATAGAACTGTAATTCGTTCATGCGCTCTAGGTTGAAAATCACAGCGCCTTTATCGCCATAGATCTCAAAATAATTGTAGTTCTGTCTCCCAATGGCGAATGTGGTTGCTTCAAAGGAACCCAAAGCACCATTTTCAAATTCAACCACCATGGAGATGGCATCTTCAACGGTGACCTTGCCCTTATTCGTACTGGCACCACCGGCACTGAAAGTTCCGCCGGAAGTGCCCTCCGGTAATGGTCTTTCTTTGATGAAAGTGGCTGCCATTGCTGATACACTCTTGATCTCACCCACCAAGTAACGAGCCAGGTCAACACTGTGTGAATTGATCCCGCCGCTTGCACCAGAACCCGCAATATCCTTTTGCAAATGCCAGGTGAGTGGAAAGTTTGGATCCATTAACCAGGACTGAAGATAGCAACCACGCCAATGGTAAATCTTCCCGATCTTTCCTTCATCGATCAATTGCTTCGCCAATGCAACAGCCGGACAACGCCGGTAATTGTGATTCAGATAGTGGACCACGCCAGCCTTATTAGCTGCCTCATACATGGCTAGGGATTCATCGGCAGTTAATGAGATCGGTTTTTCACAAAAGATGTGCTTTCCAGCCTTTGCCGCTTCCACAGCAATTTCATGGTGTAAAGCTGGTGGCGCTGAAATATCGATAATATCAATATCGTCCCGTTCAACTACTTTCTTCCAGTCTGTTTCAATCTCTTCCCACCCCCACCGATCAGCAAATTCTTGAAGGCCTTCTTTATTTCTACCACAGGCCACCTTCAG
>JBAVJG010000392.1:0-6078 GCA_049687655.1 Anaerolineales bacterium
CCGTAGGAATTACGCAGTCCGCAAAAAGGTGTCGGAAATAGGGGCTGCGAGCGGCGCTCGCAGCCCCTATTTCCGACACCTTTTTGCGGACTGCGTAAGTTCTATGGAAATTATATACCCTTCTTCGTGTAGCTATGAATGAGCAGGCGTTTCCAATAAAAATCAAGGGTTTGCGAGACGGGTTGCTCATAACCGTCGGTGACGGCGAGTGGGCAATGATTGAACCTGCACTGCTTGAACAAATCCAGGCGCAGCGATCATTTTTTCAGGGTGCTCGTATCGCTCTGGATGTTGGTACGCAAATTTTAAGGGTAAATGAGCTTGTTAGATTGCGTGATAAACTCTCGGAACAGGGGATTTCGCTTTGGGCAGTGCTGAGTGAATCTCCTACAACTGAAAAGACTGCCCAATTGCTGGGCCTGGCAACCAGAATTTCCAAACCTCGTCCGGAAGAATCCCGCCAGTTTACTGTGGATGATCTGGGTGATGCTACAGCTTTATATCTCAAAAAAACGCTCCGTTCAGGTACACGGATAGAGTTTCCCGGACACGTAGTCGTTTTTGGTGACGTAAACCCGGGTGCTGAGATTGTTGCTGAGGGAAACGTGCTCGTTTGGGGCAGAGTGCGTGGAATGATCCATGCTGGTGCGAAAGGTGATACTTCGGCGTATATCTGCGCTCTGGATCTATCGCCAACGCAATTACGAATTGCGGATGAGGTGTCTGCAGTACTTGAACCACAGAAAAATCCGCGCCCGGAGATTGCCAGTCTCAATGAAGAAGGAAAGCTGCAATCCGTTACGTGGCGGCCAGGTTAATCTACAGGATGTGTGAATGAGTGCAAAAATCATAACGATGACAAGCGGCAAGGGTGGAGTGGGAAAGACCACTGCCGTTGCCAATATTGCCGTAGCATTGGCGTCCAATGGCGCCAAAGTGTGCTGTATTGACGGTGACATAGGATTACGAAACCTGGATGTTGTTATGGGTTTGGAGAACCGCATCGTCTATGACATCGTGGACGTGATTGAAGGACGCTGCCGTTTGCGGCAGGCCATGATCCGCGATAAACGTGTTCCTGAACTTTATCTGATCCCAGCGGCTCAAACCCGCGACAAGAGCGCTGTTTCGCCGTCAGATATGATTAGACTGGGCGAGGAACTCCGTGAGGAAGTGGATTGGGTTTTGATCGATTCGCCTGCCGGCATCGAGCGCGGATTTCGAAACGCGATTGCGGCAGCCGATCATGCGCTGGTGATTACCAATCCGGAGGTATCCGCAGTTCGTGATGCGGACCGGGTTATCGGTCTGCTTGAAGCGGAAGAGAAGGGCAGTCCGTCCCTGATCATTAACCGCCTCAATCCGACCATGGTCAAAAATCACGACATGCTCTCTTCCGAGGATGTGATTGATTTGCTGGCGATCCGTTTGATCGGCATCGTCCCCGAAGATGAAACCGTACTCGTTGGTACGAACAGAGGTACGCCAATCGTTTTAGAGCCCAAAAGTATGGCAGGACAGGCCTTTCGTAATATCGCCCAGCGCCTGCAAGGGCAGGATGTGCCCTTCATGGATTTAGATAATAGCGGCAGTTTGTGGGCGCGTATTCAGCGTATGGCAGGGAGGCGATAATATGGGCGGATTTTTCGATCGTTTTACCGGGCGAAAGCGAAGTGCAAAAAGCGCAAAAGAACGCCTGCAATTGGTTTTGATCCATGATCGTACGGATATGACTCAAGTTGAGTTTGAAGCGCTTCGAGATGATATTTTAGCGGTAATCTCTCGTCATGTGGACGTTGACCCGAATGCTGTCCGGATTGATGTGGAACATGAGGGGCGCGAGCAACGACTGGTGGCAGATATTCCCCTCAGGAGCGTCGCGCGCCGCCGTAGCGGGTAATCTTAATGCTGCGCGACATTTCGTGGCGACATTTTGATTTTTGGCTGCTCGGCGCGATCGTACTGGCGACCGCGTTCGGGACAACCATGATTCGTTCTGCTGTGGCGGGGAACGAGGGATTACTTCCGTTAATTAATCGCCAGATATATTTCGCGCTTGCCGGTCTGGTGCTTATTTTTATCGTTGCCGCGATTGATTACCAGTATTGGATCTCCCTGTACATTCCAATCTATATTGTCATGGGCGTTCTGTTATTTTCGTTGTTCCTTAGCGCGCAGGCGGTGTTTGGCGCGGCCCGTTGGTTTACAGTCGGCGTGTTATTCGTCCAGCCGACGGAGTTCGCGAAGATCGTCATTATTTTGATCCTTGCGCGCTATTTCGAAAAGAGCAATGAACGCCCCCGTGATTTGCGTTGGATTGCGTACAGCCTGGCATGGGTCTGGGGATTGACCATCTGGATTTTACTTCAACCAAACTTGAGTAACGTAGTCGTGATTTCGGTTATCTGGGTTGTGCTGCTCTGGTTGAACGGGTTGCAGGTGAAGCACCTTGTCGCCTTTGGAGCTGCCGGACTTGCTGCTTTTGGCACGCTGCTTGGCCTGACGTTTTTCAGAGTTCAAATTCCGTTTTTGCAAGAATACCAGCAGGAACGAATTGCGAACTTTATCTTGCCCGACCCCAATGCCACATTCGGCGCAACCTACAATGTGCAACAGGCCTTGATCGCCATCGGCTCGGGGGGGCTGTTTGGCAAAGGCTATGGTCAGGGGACACAGACCCAGTTACGTTTTTTGAAAGTGCGCCACACCGACTTTATCTTCTCAGCCATTTCCGAAGAGTTTGGTATGCTGGGTGGCATCCTGGTCATCCTGGTTTTAGCCTTCATCATCTGGCGTTGTTTGAATGCTGCCCGGAATTCCCGGGATGTGTCCGGCGCGACCATTGCCTATGGCGTGGCCACCCTGATTTTCTTCCAGGGCGCGGTCAATATTGGCGTAAATATGAACATCGTGCCTGTATCTGGTTTACCGTTGCCATTCATCAGTTACGGTGGCAGCGGTCTCACTTCCCTGATGCTTGGCATTGGACTTGTAGAAAGCGTGGCATTGCGCCACAAATCATTGGATTTTTAATAATTGCCCGTCGGTTGAGTAGGCGGCGGGTTTCGATACTCCGGCTACGCGGTACTCAACCAACACCGCCGCACACTTGCGCCGCACTTTGTAGGGTGTAATGCGGTGTCGAAACCACCGGGCTGGAAATTCAATCTTTGGAGAAACATGTCTGACACATTGAAACCTGCACGGGTGCGTTTTGCGCCTTCGCCAACGGGGCGTACACATCTTGGTAGTGGCCGTACTGCCTTGTACAACTATCTACTGGCCCGGCAAACGGGTGGACAGTTCATTTTGCGTATCGAAGACACCGATCAGAGTCGTTTTGTGGAGGGCGCCGAGCGAGAGTTGATCGCGGGTCTGCGCTGGCTGGGGTTGGAATGGGATGAAGGCCCGGACGTGGGCGGCGAATACGGACCATATCACCAGACGGAGCGACGGGAGATCTATGCCAAATATGCGCGGCAGCTTGTTGAGAGCGGACATGCTTATTATTGTTTCTGTGCTCAATCTGAAGAGAAAAGTGAAGAAGGCGGAGAAAAACGTGTCCGGCAGCAGCACAGGGATATTTGTCCCACACGCGATCTTCCTTTAACGGAAGCAGATCAAAGGATTGCGAGCGGCGGGCCGCACGTCATCCGCTTCAGGATGCCGCGCGAAGGGACCGTCACCGTTACCGATGCGATCCGGGGCGACATCACGGTCGAAAATTCCACACTGGATGACACCATTCTGGTCAAATCGGACGGCTTGCCGGTCTATCACCTGGCAGTGGTGGTGGATGACCATTTGATGAAGATCACGCACGCCATCCGGACCTCGGAGTGGCTGCCAACCTTCCCGTTGCACGGACACATTTACAACGCGTTTGGGTGGGAACAGCCGGTCTGGGTGCACCCGTCCATTTTCCTGAAACCGGACGGCAAAGGCAAGATGAGCAAGCGTGATAACGAAGCGCTGATGAGAGAAGGCAAGCCGATCTTTCTGAGCGACTTTGCCAAGATGGGGTATCTCCCCGAAGCAGTTGTAAACTGGACCGCGTTGATCGGGTGGAGTTACGACGATAAATCCGAAGTCTTTTCGATGGATGAGTTGATCGAAAAGTTCAGCATCGAGAAGTTGAACCCCGCGCCGGCGGCCCTGAATTACAGTAAGCTGGATCACTTTAACGGCATCTATATCCGCGAGCTGGAGGTAGCCGATCTGGCGGCGCGCATCAAGCCTTTCTTCGAAGAGGCGGGCTTTGTGGTCGAGGATGAAGAGAAACTTCTGAAGGTTGCTTCTGTATTGCAGGTTCGGCTTACGAAATTGACCGAAGCGCCGGAAAAAGGCGGCTTCTTCTTCCTGGATGAAGTCCAACCTGCCCCCGAGTCGTTGATTGGCAAGAAGATGACGCTCGAGGGAGCGTTGGAGATGGCGCGTCGCATTGAAACGCTGATCGCCTGGCTGCCGGATTTCAGCGAAGAATCTGCCAACCAGCCCCTGCGCGATCTGGCTGCCGAACTGGCGTTGAAAGCCGGGCACGTATTTGGTTTCCTGCGCAGCGCGCTGACAGCCCAGGAAGTCAGCCCGCCCGTGTTCGAGACGATGGAGATTATCGGACGCGAGAAGGTGCTGGAACGCGTGCGGAATGCAATCGAGATATTGGAGAAGTTGGTCTAATAAGTCGGTTGGTCAGGTTTTTCCGGCCTTAAGTGGAATACGGAAAGTTCTTTAATAACAAGATTTGCTCAAGCCGCCGTCCTCGGCGGCGGGGTCGCCACCGAGAGCCATTTTTCTAAAAGCACTTTCTGGCAACTACTTAGTAAATAGACAGTGCGTCATTCCTTGTGGAACGGCGCACTGTTAGTTTTAGGAAAATGCTTTACAGATTTTGCTGACTTGTAAGACTTTTGGCCACCAGACTATTTAGACTTTTTTGCGATCTTGGCCCAGGTATCCCTCAAGGGAACTGTGCGGTTGATGACCAGCTTTTCGGGCGTGGTGTCCTGATCTACGCAGAAGTAACCCTGGCGTTCGAACTGCAGCCGGTAGCCGGGTTCAGCGTTCTCCAGGCTGGGCTCCACGTAGGCTTCGATCACTTCCAGCGAATCGGGGTTCAGGTATTCTTTGAAGCTGTCGCTGTCGGGGTTTTCGACAGTGAACAGGCGGTCATATAAACGCACTTCCGCCGGGATGGCATGCTGCGCCGAGACCCAGTGAATGGTGCCTCTGACGCGCCGTCCATCGGGGGCGTCTCCGCCGTGTGTGGCCGGGTCGTAGGTGCAATGTATCTCGATCACCTCACCCGTTTCCGGGTCCTTATCGACGCGGGTACAGGTCACGAAGTAGGCATAGCGCAAGCGGACTTCGTTGCCCGGATAGAGCCGGTAGAATTTCTTGTGCGGTTCTTCCTGGAAGTCGTCCCGTTCGATATACAACACTTTTGAGAAGGGCACCTGGCGCGTGCCGGCCTCCAGGTCTTCCGGATTGTTGATGGCTTCCATCTCTTCGACCTGACCCTCGGGGTAATTGTCGATGACCAGCTTGAGCGGACGCAGCACGCCCATGCGACGGGGTGCGCGTTTGTTCAGATCATCCCGGATGCAGGCCTCCAGCAGGGCGATATCGATAACGCTGTCGGCTTTGGCTACGCCCACACGGTTGATGAAATCGTGAATGGACTCGGGTGTATAGCCGCGCCGTCGCAGCGCGCGCAGGGTCGGCATGCGCGGGTCGTCCCAGCCGCTGACCAGCCCTTCGTCGACCAGTTGCCGCAGATAACGCTTGCTCAGGATGGTGTAATTGAGCACCAGGCGGGAGAACTCGATCTGGCGCGGCTCGAAAACATCCAGCTGTTCCAGGAACCACTCGTAAAGCGGACGGTGGTTTTCGTATTCGAGCGAACACAGCGAGTGCGTGATACCCTCCATCGAGTCGTTCTGCCCGTGCGCCCAATCGTACATCGGGTAGATCTTCCACTTGGAGCCGGTGCGGTGATGCGCTGGCTCGTGGAGGATGCGGTACATGACCGGGTCGCGCATGTTCATGTTGGGATGCGCCATGTCGATCTTGGCGCGCAGC
>JBAVJG010000393.1:0-9779 GCA_049687655.1 Anaerolineales bacterium
CCTTCTAGCAGCGGCGTGACCAGCGCCGGGATGTGCGCCGGGTCCATCTGGTGATCACCGTCGATCTTGACAACCACCTGTGCACCGAATTCCAGCGCTTTCCGGAACCCGGTCCGCATGGCGCCGCCCACACCTTGATTGTGCTCGTGTCGAATCAGGACGACACGTTTGTCACGTTTTGAAAAAGCCTGCACCAACTCTGTAGTTTTATCCAGCGAGGCGTCGTCCACCACAATGATGTGATGTAAATAATGGGGTAGTTCGTTCAGAACCAATTCGATGGTATCCGCGACATTGTAGGCCGGGACGACAACGGCCAGGTTGAATTTGCGAAGGTTGATGTACATTGAAAAGGTAGAGCAAGATTAATCTCGCTTTACACAGACTCCAGAATCAGAACTTCATAGGGAGATAGTTGCAAGCGTTGTTTGCTTTCAGCAAAAGAGTCTCTGGCAGTGGAAAATAGCAAGCTCCATTTTTCTGCCGGGATGCTCTCCAGGGTAGCCGTACGATTTTTGAAATTGAGGGCTACCAGCATCTTTTGTTCCGGTGTATGGCGCAGGTAGGCCAGCATATCTTTGGGGTGCGTAGTCAGGAGTGTGAATTCCCCTCGATGCAGAGCGGGATTCTCGCGGCGTAGTTTGATGATTTCGCGTGTGAAGTTCAGCATTGAGTTCGGGTCTGCTTCTTGAACATCTACATTTCGTACCCGATAATTTGGGTGTGCCGGCAGCCAGGTTTTCGCAGACGAGCAGCCGGCATTGACTGAGTCGTTCCACTGCATGGGTGAGCGGCAGCCATCACGCCCCTTGTAGAAAGGCCAGAATTTCTTGCCAGGAGGGTCAAGGATTTCACTTCGCTTGAGTGAGATATCGCGCATGCCGATCTCTTCCCCATAGTAGAGATAGGGAGTGCCGCGTAAAGAGAGCAGCAAAGCCATCATAACTTTAATACAATCGTCTTCTTCATTCCCGGTGTGGCGTGTTGCCATGCGCTTGGCGTCGTGGTTGCCGAGCACGTAGTTAGGCCAAATGTCATACTGTGCGTAGAGTTCCTCCCAATCCAGGATCGGGCCGAGCAATTTAGCCGGGTCAAATCGGCTCCACATGAAATCGAAATTGAAGGCTGCGTGCAACCTATCCTTGCCAGTGTACAGAATTGCCTTCTCCCGATTGTCTAAGAAAGTCTCGCCGACAGCATAGCGCTCGGGATATAAATCCAGGATGCCGCGCAGTTCTTGCAGCAGGGGGATCATCTCGGGCTGGTCGCAATCGTAGATATGCTGCTGTCTGTCAAAGGCGCGCACTCCGGGTTTAAAGGGATTATCACGTAATTGTTTATCCTTGAAATACATGTTGAACACGTCCAGGCGGAACCCATCCACGCCGCGATCTAACCAGAAACGGACCACGTCCAGCATGGCCGCCCGGACTTCCGGATTGCGCCAGTTCAGGTCGGGTTGCTCGGGTACGAACATGTGATAGTAGTACTGGTCCCGCTCCGGGACGTAAGTCCAGGCGCAGCCGCCGAAGATGGATTGCCAGTTGTTGGGAGGCCTCCCTCCGGCTCCCCCCATTTTCTTCAAAAATGGGGGGAGCGCAAGAGGGGGGCTCCAGATGTACCAGTCGGCTTTGGAATTGCCTCGACTGGCGCGCGATTCGAGAAACCAGGGATGCTGGTCGGAGGTGTGGTTGAGCACCAGGTCGAGGACGATGCGTATGCCTCGCCGATGCGCCTCGGACAGAAGCTGGTCGAAGTCCGCTAATGAACCGAAGCGTGGATCGATGTCTACGTAGTCACTTACGTCGTAGCTGAAGTCCTTATCCGGGCTGGGGTAGATCGGCGATAGCCAGAGCGCATTCACACCCAGGTCAGCCAGATAATCCAGTTTGGAGGTGATGCCGGGCAGGTCGCCTAGCCCGTCCCCGTTGCTGTCTGCAAAAGAGCGTGGATAGATTTGATAGATGATTCCATCTCGCCACCAGAGAAAGTCAGTCATGTATAAGCCTTTTGCAAGTATATCATTGAGAAGTTTTAAGTTAAAAGTGTTACAATCCAAACAGTCAGGAGATATATGTTCGAGATGGAATGGCCCGAAAAAAGGGGACGGGCGTGGCCCGTCCCCTTTTTTCGGTATCTTTTCACAAATTGTATAAATCCTGTAATAAAACTGAGTAAAGTTATATTGCCTATGGTAAATTCCGGGGAACGAATCGTTGTCGTTGAAAGTGATCCAAGCATTGCTGACTTGATTTCCCGTCAGGCTTTACAACCTCTGGGATATCAGGTGACGGTGGTTGCATCGGCTACTGCAGTTCTGCAGCAGGCGCTTCAGACTCCCCCTGATCTGCTCATTGCAAATCTGAATCTACCCGGCCTGAACGCGAAAGACTTGCTGGTAGCTTTATCATCCCAGGGAATCGAAGTGCCATTGCTCGTCATCGCTGAAAAAGGGCAGGAAGAAGATATACTGCAAGCCTTTCGTGTGGGTGCCATAGATTATCTTCACTGGCCCGCTCGTGATGCGGAGGTGGTCTCTGTAGTGGAGCGCGCCCTGCGGAACACTCGTGATAGACGCACACGTGCGCGTCTGGATAAGCAACTAAAAGATCTAAATTCCGAGTTGCAGCGCAGGGTGAATGAACTTACTGCGATTGTAGACATCGGTAAGGCTGTCGTCTCTATTACTGATCAACGCCGCTTGTTCACACGAATAGTAGGGGGAGCGGTGAACATAACCGAAGCCAACCTGGGCTGGCTGATGTTACGCGATGGTTCCAGCAAAACCTTCCTGCTGACAGCTCATCGTAATCTGCCGGATGGCTGGGCAAAAAAACTGAACCAGCCTTTGGAGGACGGCATCAGTTCCCTCGTGACGCTTTCGGGCGAAACGTTGCTTATCCACGGCAAACCATTGGAAAAGTTCAGATTGGCTTCGCTGGGCAAATCCGCGGCAGTAGTGCCCATTAAAGTACGGAACGAAGTGGTCGGACTGTTGCTTGTGCTGCGCAGAGCGGAACGCCCCTTTAAACGTTCTGACCAGTCCTTGCTGGAAGCGGTTGCCGATTATGCCTCCCTCTCACTTGTCAACGCGCGCTTGTTCCGCGCCCTTAAGCAAACAGCCGAAGCTGCCAAATCAGGGGCAAAACAGCAGAATGGCCTGCTAGAATCTATCCGGGATTCTGTGAGCGAAGAGGTTCGAGCGGCCAAGGATTCGCTCGAATTATTACTGAACCGGGAAGCAGGTCCTTTGACAGAGCAACAACGCCAGGCTTTGAAATCGATACAGACAGCCTTGCAGCGTCTGGACCGGTTTGCGGATAGAACTGTCCCGCCGTTGACACCGACATTGAAAAAACAGTAAACTATTTATGCCAAAACGTGACCTGATCTTATTGGCTCTCGATGATGAGACAATACAAAATTTGATGCAACGCGCATTGCAAGCAGCGGCTTATGAAACTGCTGTTGCGTCAGACCGTACGATGTTGAACAAAATCATCCAGGAGACAATTCCTGCGTTGATCATGTTGGGGGAACAGTTTGATGAATTGCCAGGGGTGAAACTCGCGAGAGAAATCCTTGAGCGCTTCCCAACCATGCCGATCCTGATCTATGCGGAGCGGGAATCGCTCTTCTTATACAAAGAAATCCTGCGTGAAGGCTTGAGCGGATGTTTGTACCCACCTTTACGCAATGATGATATTGTCGGCTCCGTTGAACGCAGTTTACAGCGGGCCCATAACCTGGGAGATTGGCTGCGAAGGGAAGTTAAGCGCACCACTGCCTCCCTCGAACGCCGGGCTTCCTTGAGTGAGTCCGAATTAAAAAGATATGAATTTATCTTTGCCAACATTCAGGATGGCGTCCTCATCTTGGATGAAGAAGACAGAATCCAGTTGAGCAACCGGGCCATGGATTTGACCTTTGACCTGGTGGGAAAGGAAATCAGGAGAAAGCCAATTGCCGAGGTAATCAACCATCCTGACTTCATGCTACTACTTAACCGGGCGCACGACCTGCCCCTTAAGTATCATGAGATCAACTTTGATGATGGTCGCATTTACAATGCGCAATATACTCCGATCGGTGGCTTTGGTTCGGTTATAACCATGCAAGATATCAGCTATCTGAAACAATTAGACCGCATGAAAAATGAGTTCGTGCATACGATTTCGCACGATCTGCGTTCCCCGTTGACATCAGTGCTGGGCTATACCGAATTGATTCAACGCGTTGGTTCGCTCAATAAACAGCAGGTTGAATTTCTCGATCGCATTCGCTCCAGTGTAGAGAGCATCACCACCCTGGTGAACGATTTGCTCGATCTCAGTCGCTTAGAAGCGGGCTTTGATACTCGCCGCGAAATTGTTGACATCGGAAACATCTTACAATATGCCTTAGACACGTTGGAATCTCAGTTCACGGTGAATGATCTGCACCTGCAACTGGACATTGGACAAGAATTACCTGAGTTACGCGGCAATCCTATCCGCCTGCGCCAATTGCTGGACAACTTGCTTAGCAATGCTATCAAATATTCCCCGAAGAATACAACGATAAATGTTTCCTTACAAGCTAAAGACAGCCAGATAATTTTGCGTGTTGCAGATCAAGGCACTGGGATTCCCACTCAAGAGCAACCTCGCATTTTCGAGAAATTCTATCGTGCCAGCAACGTGCCCGATGAAGTGGGTGGGTCGGGGCTTGGCCTGGCAATCGTAAAAACTATTGTCGATTCACATCAGGGGCGAATCTGGGTCGAGTCTGCGATCGAGGAGGGGTCGACCTTTTTTGTGGTGTTGCCCGCATACACTCCGGATAAAATTCCGATCACAAACGAACTTAAGCAATAAAGGTCGGGATTTGCTGCCAGCAAGTCCCGACCTTTCCGTTAAATACGCTTCCGCCGGTGGAGAACCGGCGGAAGCATTCGCCAAAGGAGGAGACAGTGAGGAGCATCTTGGAGGTGTCTTGTTCCGTCTCCAATTCAATAATAGTGTACAAATTATTTTGTGCATATCGTCAAATGTCACATGTTGTATGTGAGATTATTCACAAATAATGTCTGACAAAAATTCCCGAATTATCGCAATCCCCTCAGTTACATCACGGTAGGTTTTCACCTGCAAGGCGGGATGTGGATTTCCGGTGAGCATCTTCGAAACTGCCAGGCCTGCCTGTGCCAGGCACAGCACCGGCTTATCCTGTTCCAATGCGAATCCGATTTCATAGCCGACGCCATGTGAAGGTACACTTACCTCGGCAATTAACGCATCACAGGCTTGGATCCAGGCTACATCACGGTTGTAAACATCACGCGGATCGATCACCTTCTCCAATGCCATCACATTTGACTCAGCCAGGTGCGCGGTTGGCACTTCATGCTTGTCCGCCAGCAAGATACGGGTGAATTCCTGATAAACGGACTCAAAAGCGCGTCCGCCGGTGATGGAGCAGGCAAAATAGATATTCATTGACGGGGTAAGCGGGAGAGAATGGAATTGTCGTGCGGGCGCGCCTTCGCAGCCTGCTTTTGACTAAAACGCATGCTGTCCAGTTCAGCGCTGAAGCGCAGCCAATCTTTAACTAAGACGATGATGTGAGGTGTTTTATCCTTGAAGAAAAAGGGCGAAAGGAACCAGCGTAACAAAACGGGCGACACCGGATGCCCGTTCAAATTGATCACGATGGCAGTCATGGAGGAGAGCGGTGCGATGATGTCCCGCCGCCAACCGGACAGGCTGGAGGGCGGGAACAACGCACGCATCTCTGAAGTAGTTGTGCCGCGGAAGCGCTTGTAAGATATATTAATGCGCAGGAATGGCGTGACCAGACGCAGGTAGGAGGAAAAAGCCTGTACGTAAGCGGCTCTGCGGATGATGAACAAGAAAAGTGTGAAGACAAATGCAAGCCCGCCCAATCCCAGAGTGGCGTTTACCAGATAAGGTTGTGTCTGTCCTTCCGGTAGACGCGATATGCCCCAGGCAACCCCAAATAACGCCAACGACAATGTGAGCGTGGCAGGCCACCAGCGATTGAGCATGTGGGAATAGATGACGAGGTGGTAACGGCGCCCGGGTTTTGCCATGTTACTGAATAACGATCTCCTTCCCTGAGCGAGTTACTCGCTCGCCTCGTCCGGACCCTCTGTCTGCTGATCGTTTAACTGGGCACTAAACCGTTCAATAGCCTGTTCCAGGTGCTCGCCGCGCAGACTGAAAGTGATATCACCGCGCGTCTTTTCGATGATGCTGCGGGCGATGTCCGTCTGGCGGCGTAGACCGCTGGTGATGGCGTCCGGGTAATCCATGGTGACCAGCACAGAGTAGATCTCATCCATGTAGCCGAGCAGACGTTCCGCTTCTTCCGAGTAGCCATGTCGCAGAATGTCCAGGATACGGCGGCGCAGTTCGCCGACCACTTCTGCCAGGCCGTTGAGATATGTCGCGTTACCGACACCCAGCTCATCGGGAGTCAGAAGCGCTTCGTTTTGGATCAGGGCGCAGGTGATATTGGCTTCCACGAATTCCTTGAGTGCATCCTGAGTGTATCCGGCAAAGAACAGGTCGGGATGGTCGAGCAGGTCGGTAGTCAGGGTTTTGGCCAGTTGGTGTGCTTCGGTCAGGTGCTCATTCATTTCGTCTGTGTCATCGCGGTGTACTGCACGGATAGCCAGCGAACTGGCGCGTGTCAATTGCCGGGCTCGTGCCAGCGCTTTGTCCCGGGCAGTGGTGCGGGTATCAAAATCTCGACGGATTTCGTCAGCAATATGTTCTAATTTGTGCATCTTAGTCTTCGTCTTCTTTCGGAGGTTCTGGCGGTTGAGGCGGGCGGAAGAGACTTTCGGCCAATGAAGAATTGACCGGCACCTTGATTTCGCCAAAGGCGGCCTCATAGCGTGAGATGTTGTCTGCCAGCGCACGTAAAAGCAACTTAGCGCTCATGGGCGTCATCAATATGCGTGCATTGATCGTGGCGCTCTTCTCACCGGGCAACAAGTGGGCGAAGTCAATGACGATGTCAGCCGGGGAGTGAGCAATGCGCGCCAGGTTGGAGTAAACCGTACCTAAATCCTGCGGTTTCTCCAGTTTTGGCCCGGGGGGTCCTTTTTGGGGAGTTGTCATATTGTTCTATCTGTCTTTCTGCCAGACAAGTCTTACAGGATAACCGGTTCGGTTGACTGTAAGACTTGTCCAACTAAAGTAAAACACCGCTAAAAGGGAATATCGTCTTCTGCTGGCAGCATATCGCCAGCGTCCATCTGTCCACCACCGGGGCTGCTTTGCTCATATTCGCCGCGAGATGACAAGAATCGCACGGTGCCAGCCGTAACTTCGAAGGACGCGCGTTGTGAACCATCCTGTCCCGTCCATATACGCGGACCACCGGTTTCTTGATCAGCTGTCAGGCGTCCGTCGACCAGAACCTTCATGCCTTTTTTAACATACTGATTGCAAACTTCAGCCTGTCTACCCCAGGCTGATATGCGGAACCAGATGGTCTCTTTGACTTGCTCACCGCTGGAGGCAGTGTACTGTCTGTTTGTGGCTACGGAAAAGGAAGCCACAGCTGCGCCCGAAGGCGTATAGCGCATCTCCGCATCGCGGCCAACATTTCCTACAATTATTATGGTGTGGTACATGGGGAAAGTCTCCTCTGGGTTTTAGTGAACGCCGCAGTCGCGACGTTTTTATTGATAACTCCATTTTACACCACTCGTGTTAAATATGATACTTTTTCCTGGAACTTTTCCAAAATCATCTGCGTCTTTAATGTGATTATAGGTAGATCGCGAATTCGGGTATCTTCTCAACCTTCGCGAACTACTGATTATTGAAAATGCATTGGAGGTGCATAATGAAGTCTTCAACTCAAATTACTCTTATTGTTGTGGCTGCGGTCGTCCTGGCGCTTGTGGCTTGCCTGCCGATCACAATGTTGGCGATGCCCTTGTTACGTTCGGATCAGACTCCTACACCGGATACTTTTGCAACCATCCAGGCTATGGTCACGCAGACGGTCGCCGCCCAGACGCAGAATGCGCCCACACAGACGCCATTGCCGCCGACCGCCATCCCGACCAGCACAGCAGTCCCGGCTACGAATACGCCGCTTCCCACCGCGACAGCGATCACATACTGTGATTGGGTCTCGTTCGTCAAAGATGTCACTGTTCCCGATGGATCCATCCTCGATCTCGGTCAAACCTTCACCAAGACCTGGCGCTTGAAGAACCGCGGTACCTGCACCTGGACACCCGATTACATGCTGGTCTATACCAGCGGGACGCAGATGGGCGGCACGACCGCCGTACGCCTGCCCGGTTACGTTTCTCCCGGACAGTCCGTGGACATCTCTGTTCCCCTCGTCGCACCTGATTCGAATGGGAAGTACGTCGCTTATTGGATGCTGCGCAACGCTTCCGGAACCCTGTTCGGTTACGGCGATAAGGCCAACCAGGCCTTCTACGTGGACATCCGGGTAAAAAAGACCGACCTGCCGCATGGGACGGTCACGGGTGAAATCTGCTACCCGAGCGAGTTCAATCCGCCCATGACATTGTACTTCGAGCAGGTAGGCACGAACCAGATCATCCAGTTTTCCATCCCGGAGAACCACATGACCTTCAGCGTCCTGATCCCGAACGGCACCTACTACGCTTATGCGTGGGCGCCGGGATACAACCTGGAAGGCGCCTACGTCAACGGTGATGGGACCTTGAAAGCCTTTGTAGTCGAGGGTGGCCGGACAACTGCCGGCATCAGGATATGCGATTGGAAACCTGACCATCACGAACGCGCGCAATAGACAAAAAATTAGAGACGACCAGCCAGTCGTCTCTAATTTTATACTTCAAGAGTGCTGAGCGGAATCTCCATCTCCTGCGGAGTCAACCCGCCGTGATGACCGTAGTAGCGCTGCTCGAACCTGTCCTTTTCATACCACCACACCGACTCATAACGATGTGACAGGATCACCAGGTTACCCACCCGCGCCTGAAATTGCGGGGAAATCTCCGGGCCGAAGTATCCATTTTCCATCAACCATTTGGTCTTGACCACTTCCGCTTTACCTTCTAAGCGCGTTGTTAAAAACTCCTGCGCTTCATCTATCAATTCGTCTTTCACATATAAAAACATATCGCGCGCCGATCCTGCCGGAACCAGCAAATCCCCGGTCTGATTCGTTTTGAGAAAACGTTCGATGCCTTTGAAGCGTTTGTCTTTGTTCAAGAAGACTGTAGTCTGTGGGTCCACTTCAGAGGCGCCGTGGTCGGCGGTCAACAGAAACAGGCACTTCTTCTCGCCAGTAAACACGCGCTCGAAGAAGTGCTCCATCACCAGAGAAAAAGCCTCAATCTCTGATTCCGTTTGCGGCGCGGTCGGTCCGTATTTGTGGCAGAGACTGTCGATGTTTTCGAAATAGAAGTTGATGTAAGCAGGCTTTGTTGTAGATTTGAGCAACATCCCCAGATTGACCAATGCTTCGGGCAATGTCTTAAAGGAATGTAATTTAGCGCCTTTCATGACCACGTTCGAATACGTCGAAGGCGTGTAATCCCTGACCCCAAAAACATGCGAGTCTATACCGTGCTCACTCAATTCTTGATATAGCGTCCGGTTTGGATATAGTTTCCTCGCCTTGATAACCCCCCTGAGCGTATCGCGCTCATCGTCCCCGGCGTACGAAAAAAGCAACGGCGCGATAATGCGGTCCAGTTGCGGCTCATAATAGAACCACTCATACACGCCGCTCTTCCCCACCGGCAGCCCGGT
>JBAVJG010000394.1:0-1996 GCA_049687655.1 Anaerolineales bacterium
ATGCTGAAATGGGCCAGGCACAAACCGCTTTGCAGAATACGCAAAGCGAATTGAACCGCGCTCTACGCTTTGTCAATTCGGCTGAAAAAGCGCTGGAAAGTTTCAGCGAACAAACGGCTGTGGCTAAGGAGTTCCTGGATACGGTCACAGAAGTGTTGGATGAGACCATTAAGCCCAGCTTGGCGACTTCCAAAGAAAAGATAGACGAGGCGCAACAGACGATGGATGACTTGCGCGCCTCAGTCCAGGCTCTCAACCGGATTCCATTTGTGAACTTAAGAGTGCCCGATGACGGCATCCTGAACTCTTTTACGGGAATTATCAACTCGCTCGAGAGTGAGATCACTCGAGTGGAGAAAATCGCCGATCAGGCCTCCACCTTCATGAGTGACAGCTCCTACCTGATGGGCGGCGACCTGAGCGAAACCAGGGGCAACATTCAAGAAATGCAAATTGTGGTCAAGGAATATGAGGGCAATATTCGCACCTGGCGCAGGCAGCTCGCCACGCTGAAAGCGGAAATTCCCGGCTGGCTCCAGCGCACCGCGATCTGGTTGACGGTTATCCTGGCCTGGTTCGCGCTCTCGCAATTCGGCCTGATCCTGCACGGGCTGGCGGTTTATCGTGGTGAGAATCCGTTTGGGGTGTTGCGGAGACCCGATGCGCGATTTTGACCCGAAGATACATCATCGCCTATATCATCCTGATAAGGGTATCATCCTGACAAGGGCTCCCGCAGGGACCTCGCCTTCGTCGAGCAACCGCTGACTCGCAAGCAGCCGGTCAGTGTATAATTTAGCATATGAATGTGACTGTAACTCATGATAGAGCGGAGGAGACAATCGAAGCTAAAACTCTTTGGTTTCGTTCCTTAACTCTTGCCGAGCGCATGGACATGCTGTGCGCTTTCACAGAACTATTGTTAATGACAAACCCGAAGATTGTGGAGCAAAAGGATGTTGAACCTATTGAAGGACGTGTTCTCGTCCTTACAGCATCATAAAGTTCGTTACATTGTGATCGGGGGAATTGCGGCTGTACTGCATGGCGTGCCGCGCGCAACCTTTGACCTTGATATCCTGATCGATGCCGATACTGAGAACGCAAAAAAATTACTGAAAGCCCTTTTAGAAGCAAAACTGGGGACAGCGGCTATGACAACTGCCGAAGAAATACTTTCTCAAGAAATCACAATATTCAAAGATCGTGTCCGTATTGATGTGCAGACGTCCACACCAGGTTTGAAATTTGAAGAAGCATGGCAACGACGGGAAACGATGGAGTATCAAGATCAAAAATTCTTTGTTGCATCGCGTGAAGACCTGATTGCATCCAAACGTGCATCTGGCCGCCCTGTTGACCTGGAGGATGTACGTTTGCTCGAGCTCGAAGAATAATCTTCTTGTTCGAGAAAATTACGCCCTCGCCACCTGCATCCCTCTCGGCATCTCATCCCACGTGCGACCTTCGAGCACGCGACCGGCCTTCATTTTGTTCGTCCCACCCCATTGCTTGAAAAAGAACGGCACATTAGCCCTCAAACACTGATCACGGAGTTCCGTCACCCAGACCTGCTCAACGGGGCGCGCGCCCGGCCCCGATTCGCCGCCCACAATCGCCCAGTTGATACCCTCGAAATTCAAATTGTGCAGCGGCCCCAGCAACGGCTCCAGCGACAAAAACTTGACCTTCGCCTCCGTCTTGCGCAGGTGATCGATGCGGAAAGTGTAATCTTGGTTCTCCACGCTGACCCCCATCCATACGTTTTCAGGCCACTCGATTTTGGGACTGAGTTCCTCCAGCCGCTCGGCGCGTTTGGTCAGCACCTGGAAGGTATGCCAGTGCGCGCGTTTCATCACATCGAAAACTTCTAACACAAACTCGACCGGCACATCCTTGTGGAACAGGTCGCTCATCGAGTTGACGAAAATGACCTGCGGCTTTTTCCAATCGAGCGGCTTTTCGAGCGCGTTTTCGTGCAGGCTGAGTTTGAACC
>JBAVJG010000395.1:0-2503 GCA_049687655.1 Anaerolineales bacterium
GGCTGGGGTTTCCCCTGGCCGGCGTTACTACGCCTGAACCGCCTCCCCATCTCTCGACCTTCGAACGCTGGTTGGATACGGGACGACATGGGAACATGGGGTATCTATCAGACGACCGTTCTCGGGCACGCCGCGCGGACCCGCGCCAGATCCTGCCGGAGTGCAAGTCCATCCTGGTCCTGGCCGCACCCTACGCGGACCCCAAGTCTGCTGAGGCCTCCGAAGAGCCCGGTTCCGGCCCGACCGGACGGGTGGCCTCCTACGCCTGGGGCCACGATTACCACAACGTTTTCATCCCAAAACTAAAACAACTGGTGGATTTTATCGAGGAACAGGTCGGGCATCCTCTTCCCAACCGCTATTACACCGACACCGGCCCCCTGCTCGAACGTGACCTGGCCCAACGCGCCGGGCTGGGCTGGATCGGTAAGAACACCTGCCTGATCAATCCCAAACACGGCTCCTACTTCCTGCTGGCTGAAATTTTGCTGGGCCTGGAACTGGAACCGGATGTCCCCCTCACCACCGACCACTGCGGTACGTGTACACGCTGTCTGGATGCCTGCCCCACCGAATGCATTCTGCCAGACCGCACTATCGACGCACGCCGTTGTATTTCCTATCTCACCATCGAATTGAAAGATGACATCCCGGAAGAGCTGCGCCCTTTACTCGGCGATTGGGTCTTCGGTTGTGACGTCTGCCAGATGGTCTGCCCGTGGAACCGCTTTGCCACCGACACAGTAGATGAGGCCTTCTCCCCCCGACCCGACCTGCCCCGCCCACAATTGATCCGTGAATTAGAACTGACTCCCGAAGCCTTCAACCGCAAGTTCAAGAACAGTCCTGTCAAACGCGCCAAACGACGCGGTTATCTACGCAATGTGACTATCACTGCAGGGAATTCAAGGGACGCAAGCACAATCCCGGCGCTGAAAAACGCCGGGGAAGATGATGAGCCGCTCGTGCGGGACCACGCGAAATGGGCGCTGAAAAAGGTAGAGCGACACATTGTCCCCCCAAGGGCTTAATGTTGCCCTACACTTGAGCGATTTATCAGGCTTTGTGATTATGTCCCACAGTGATGACGACATTTCCCTTTTTGTGCCCTTTGTCCACATATCTGTGCGCATTAACAATTTTTTCCAGTGGGTAGCACCGGTCTATAACCGCTTTTATCTCCCCCGCCTCAACCAGTTCTTTGAGGAAGATCAGATCTTCGGCCTTCTCAGGTGGGTTTTCCCCAAGCATCAGTTTCTTGCTGCTTGTTATTTTCGGCCATAACATTTCAATACTAGGAACTGGGACAGTGACATTCACATAGATTCCATCTTCCTTCAGCGCTCTCATACAGGCTGAAAACGAACTCTTATCTACCGCTTCAAAAACGACATCATACCTCTCACCGGTTGTAGAAAAATCTTCTACAGTGTAATCAATGACCTTATTGGCTCCCAGAGACTCTACCAATTCTAAATTTGCGGTACTGCACACCCCGGAAACTTCTGCTCCAAAAACCTTGGCTAACTGTACAGCATAGGTACCAACACTTCCTGAAGCCTCATAGATCAGGACCCTTTGCCCGGGTTGGATGTTTGCTTTTCTAAGATAGTCCAATGCTGTCCGCGCCCCAATCGGTAGCGCTGCGGCTTCCTCATAAATACGCTCCGTATCATCGCTGCTATCATCTCATCTATAATTAATAATTTTTTTTCACAATCCACCTTTCACTTTCACACCAATCTAAAAATTTAGCAAACAGTTTCCATACTATAATTCTAAGTCTCGACTTTACGGTTTGCAAACATGAGTTTTGCCAAATTATGCAAGCAGCTAAACCGCTCGTAAATTACTATCATCCCATCCAATTTGTTAATAATTCTTGAAGTAATCAGAGAGAAGCAATGAAACTAAATTCTAAACTTCTAATCGCCACCAACAACCAGGGCAAGCTTAAAGAAATCCGGGCCATTCTGGGAAGTTTAAAGCTTGTACTGCTCTCCCCCGCCGAACTCGGCCTGAACCTGGATGTAGTGGAAGACGGCCAGACCTATGCAGAGAATGCATCCAAGAAAGCATTAGCCTTCTTCCAGGCCAGCGGGCTGACCTCCCTGGCCGATGACTCCGGCCTGGAAGTAGATGCCCTGGATGGCGCGCCCGGTCTGCACTCGGCGCGCTACTCCACCCTGCCCAATGCCACCGACGCCGACCGGCGTGCCACCCTGCTGCTGAACTTGAGCCGGCATCCCCGTCCGTGGGCGGCCAGGTTCCGGGCAACGGTGGCCATTGCAAGTCCGGGACGAAGCGTGCAGTTCGTGGAGGGAACCTGTCCCGGCCAGATCATCCCCGAAGAGCGCGGGACGGGCGGTTTCGGCTACGATCCCATCTTCCTGCTGGAGGGGTTGGATAGATCCATGGCCGAGTTGGAAATGGACAAAAAAAATCGACTTAGCCATCGCGGCCAGGCGGTGCGGGGGGCGATTCCGATTTTGAAGGAACTATT
>JBAVJG010000396.1:0-3497 GCA_049687655.1 Anaerolineales bacterium
CGATTTGATGCATACTGTCCAGGCCGAACGGGTGCTCATGCAGCCCTTCATTCAAGGCTGTCAACCCTGGCGCTCTTACTTTGTCGATCATATTGTAGAGGCATAGGCTGTTTGAGCACACCTATCGCCGGGGACTCAAGTCCCCGGCTTACGCGGCTAAATGAGAGAACACCGAAAATAAGGGGGGTGTAGGCCCTGGATAAAGAGTATTTTGACACCCAACCCACGCAAATTACGTATATCAAATAAGGAAATGTAGAGAACCCTCAGCGGTAAATCATAAGGAAACGATTATGCTACCAGAACTCAGCGCGCGGCTGACAAATGCCCTCGCGCAAAAACAACATAAGGAAAAACGCGTGCGGGACCTGGAAGCGGTCGAAGCCGAATTGGGGCACGCATCTTCCCGTCTGGAAGCGCTCGGCGCGCAACTGGCCAGGGAAAAGGTGGATGTCGACAAACTGGAGCGTACCAGCCTGACTGCCCTGTTCTATTCCGTGCTCGGCAGCCGCGAGGAGCAATTGGAGAAAGAACGCCAGGAACTGCTTTCTATCCAACTGCGTTATCAGCAGGTGAAACACCAGGTAGAGGCGCTCCAGCGGGATCATAAATATCTGCGCCAGCAGATCGCGGACATGGCCGGCGTGGAGGACCAATACAAAGCCTTACTGGCCGAAAAGGAAGCCTGGCTGCGCCAGTCAGACCAGGCGGTTGCCAACCAACTGCTGGAGAACGCCCGGCAGAGCGCGGACCTGGTCTCCCAGATCAATGAGATCTCGGAGGCCATCCGCGCCGGGAGGAGTGTTCTGACCAGTTTGGAAGCGGTGCTGGACTCATTGGGAAGCGCCCGAAGCTGGGGCGTGTGGGACATGTTTGGCGGCGGGCTGATCAGCACGGCTGTGAAACACGGCCGCATCGACCGCGCTCGCCAGGGCATCCGGGATGTCCAGGAAAGGATGAGCCGCTTCAAGAGGGAACTGGCTGATATCCAGGATGTCGAGCTGACGGTCGACATCGGGGGCTTCGAGACCTTTGCCGATTATTTCTTCGATGGCTTGATCGTGGATTGGGTCGTGCAGTCGAAGATCGAAGCCTCTTTAGGGCGGGCCGGGGATGCGAAGAAGGTGATCGGCCGGGCCGTCCGGAGACTTCAAGGCCTGAAGCAGGACCTCCATAGCAGACAGAGCGATTTACAGGAGCAGCGTGCGCAAATCATCGAACGTGTTTGAAATGATCGATTGCCCGCTTTCTCCCCCTTAAATCAAAGGTCTGACAGGAAAACCTGTCAGACCTGTTCCCTTGCAAAGGGCACTCCGCGGATGCCGTGTGCTGCAAAGTTTTGAACCTGCCTTCGCAGGTGGGTTCCTACCCAGAAACTTCGCCTTGGCTCAGGCCTATCGCGTTATTTCTGTGAGATCAGAGCCCTATATGGGAGTGTTGGCACAAAACTGAAGGCGCAACATCACGAACACAGCAGAGTTACTTTCTTATACCACAATCCAGGAAGCGTGAGGTGAGTTTTAAGGAAATCGCCCGGTTTGATCGCCAGGCATTTCTGCTAGTTAGCCTCCGAGATAGGCTTTTTTGACCTCCGGATTCTCAAGCAAATCTTTTGAGTTCCCTTCGAGCACCAGCGAACCGCTCTCTAAAACGTATCCGCGTTGTGCAAACTGCAATGCCATACGCGCATTCTGTTCGACCAGCAGGATCGTGGTTCCTTCTTCATTGATATCTTTGAGCGCCGCAAACATTTCCATCATGAGAAGTGGAGCCAATCCCATGGATGGTTCATCCAGGAGCATGAGTTTGCGGGCGCTCATTAATGCGCGTCCAACGGCCAGCATCTGCTGCTCGCCGCCGCTTAGCGTGCCTGCTTTTTGGTTGATGCGTTCTTTCAATCGCGGGAAAATCGAGAACACCCGCTCGCGATCAGCTTCGATTGCCTCCGTGTCCTTACGAGAAAAAGTTGCTAGTTTCAGATTTTCCATCACCGTCAGATTTTCAAAGAGGCGACGGCCTTCAGGTACGTGGGAGATACCCAAATTGGTAACGACTTTATCCGCAGGATATTCGAGTAGATTTTCATCATGGAATTTCATCTTGGAGCCAGACTCTGCGGGGATCAAACGTGAAATAGCGCGCAACGTGGTGCTTTTTCCGGCGCCGTTTGCGCCGATGATGCATACGATTTCTCCCTGTTCGACTTCAAAACTGATACCATGCAAGGCTTTGATATTGCCATAAGAGACGGAAAGATTTTCAACGGAGAGCAGCATTAGAAAACTACCTCCTTTCCCAGGTACGCCTCAATGACCTGCGGGTCGTTTCGTATCACTTCTGGCGTCCCCTCGGCAATGACCTCACCGAAATTCAGCGTTTGGATGATTTCGCACAAATCCATGACAACCTTCATGCGGTGTTCGATCAGGAAAATGGCCATTCCGATCTCTCTGTGAACACGCCGGACGATATCCATCATTTGGATAAGCTCTTCCGGATTCATGCCGGCAGTAGGTTCATCCAGGAAAAGCACCTTGGGTTCTGTTGCCAGCGCGCGCGCAAGTTCTACGCGCCGTTGTGCGCCATAGGGTAGATTGGTGACGATCTGATCCGCCAGATGCGCAACGCCAACCAGTTCAAGCAGTTCCATGGCCAATTTGTCGGTAGCTTTCTCTTCCCTGACGCGTTTGGGCGTACTGAAAAATGCACCTAAAAGCCCGTAGGTGAGCTTCGAGTAACGCGCCATTTTTACATGGTCGAGCACGCTGAGATAGCGCCACAAGCGCAGGTTCTGGAAGGTCCTGCCAAGGCCGCGGTCAGCAATTTGGTTGGGCTTAAGGGTGGTGATTTTCTCACCTTCCAGGAAGATCTCGCCCTCCGTGGGGTGATAAACCCCGGTGATCAGATTGAAGATCGTGGTCTTCCCTGCGCCGTTTGGCCCGATCAGGCCACGGATTTGTCCGGGCTCGACGGCAAGGTTATAGTTGTTGACAGCGCGTAACCCCCCAAAGAAATGCGTCATATTTCGAACTTCAAGCAGCGGCATGTCCCTCTCCTTCCGTTTCTACGCTTTTGGGTTGGAACAGCTTCTCGACGTCGAACTCCGTGAATGCGATCAAACCGGTTGGCCGGAATATCATGATCAAGATGAGCATGATGGGAATGATGATCCATTTGTAGATATCGAGCGGCCGCAAGGCCTCGCTGATCAAACTCAACCCGACGGCTCCCACGATCGATCCAGTGACCGAATTCAAGCCACCGAAATAAACCATTGCCAGAACTTCAGCCAGCTTACGGATCCCGAACGAGTCGGGGTTGATGTAGCGCAGCACATGCGCGAAGAGTCCTCCTGCAACCCCTGCCCAAAAGGCCGCAAACAGGAATGCAGTCATCTTTGTTTTGCGCGTGTCGACGGTCATGGCGTTGGCAGCCAATTCGCCGTCTCGTACGGCGTTGAGCGCTTTGCCCATGGTGGAACGCACAAAGTTGTTGAT
>JBAVJG010000397.1:0-2803 GCA_049687655.1 Anaerolineales bacterium
TCCGAACGAATCGTGCCCGAACAGGAAACTGCTGGAGCAGGGGTTTAAGGAATTTATTTGTGAATAGGGAAAGTTTATTTCTAGAGTCAACAGACGTACGAAAACCGTTGAAAAAGGTGGGTTGGTCAAGGAACCTGGTTGTCATCCTTTTGATCCTGGGCATGATCCTGGCCGGATTAGGATTGGCGTACCTGGTCGCTACTGGAAACTGGCTCATTGCTGTCGGAATCGTGTGTGCGATTCCTGCCCTGATCACACTGATTCGCTATCCGCTCGTCACATTAGTCATCTGGCTGGTGCTGTCACCTTTCCTGGTACAGACTCCGAGTACGGCTGAACGAGCGGTCTATTGGCTGGTTCATCGATTTTTACCATTGCTCACATTGACTATCATGCTGCTTTCATCCACTTTGCGTATATCAAAACGTCAGTTGCCCCGTTTCGGTCTGCCTGAATACGCGATGCTTGGTTATTTGGTTGTGACCGTAACCTCCGTTATTATTCAAAATAATTCAGTGTTCGCTACACTTATCCTTTTCTATGATCGTATCTTTATACCTATGTGTCTCTACTGGGTGGTAAAGTTGTCCGCTCCGAGTGAGAAAGCCCTGAAATGGTTAGTACCAATAGCGGTATACATCATCGCTTCGCAGGTTGTAATTGGCACCATATCGTGGATAATGCCTTCTGCCCTGCCATCTTACTGGACGAAGTACGCTGGTGAGCGCACAACTGGCTCATTGAATAGCGTTAGCGTTTTTACCGCAACAATAACATTTGCAGGCGTATTCGTGCTATATACCGCTCTCAGAATGAAAAGAGGGTGGAAGCGGAGTTTCCTGTTGCTCGTTTTTGTATCCACAATTTATGGCATTATCATTTCTTTTTCTCGCGCAAGTTGGCTGGCGGGTTTACTCCTTTTATTTGGTGTGTATATACTTTACCCCAGGTTTGTCACCCGATTGATGCTCAGGCTGCTCCCCGTCATTTTATTGCTCGGGGGGACAGTTCTGGTCAACCAGATTCAACATGCAGAAGAACGATTCTATTCAAAGGACTCTGCGCACACCGCTTTGAGTCGCCTGCCTGTATTAGTGGCCGCTTACCGAATGTTCGAAGCCAAGCCAATCTTCGGGTGGGGTTACGCTAACTTTGATCGTTACGATCGCCAATTTCAAGGTCGTTTTGGTGATTTGGTAAATCCAGACGAGAAAGACCATACCTCTCATAACATGTATCTGACGCTCCTGGCGGAACAGGGTGTAGTAGGTTTTATTCTGCTGCAGTTGCCTGTTCTTTGGTTGCTGTTCAGGACAATAAAGCTTCGCTCCACATTTGCCCAAAAAGGGCTGAAGAGCAGGAACATGACCTATCTGTTATGGCTCGTCTATCTTAGCTTCTTCATTGTGATGAACTTTGCCCCTATAGTGGTTGTGTTCGGATTAGGTCTGTACTGGGTCACCCTCGGACTTATCTCTAATAACTTGCAATCGTATTCTCGGGTTAAGTGAATCTTATGGATAAACCTCTAGAAAAATTCTGGGTGTCACTCTTGGACTCTGACCAATTCCGTAAATTTGCTCGTAACGGTATTGGCCGGTACTTCTTCCACAGTAAAGTGTATAGAAACTTGCGCTTGACAAAAAACAACGTAAGTTCCTCCATTGCCACCCTGACAAAGCCTGCTTTTTTTAAAGATGTGAAAACCCTGTGTTTGTTTGTCGGTCACAACAAGAGCGGGACCAGCATGCTCGGTTCGCTGCTCGACGCTCACCCGAATATCATTATTGCTGATGAAATCGGTGTGTTGGAATACATTTCTGCCGGATTCAAACGCAACCAGATATTTCATCTTTTGCTGAGGGGCTCGCGCAGGGAATTGATGAAAGGTCGTGTTACAGCCCGGCGCTTGACCCCCTATTCCTATCTGGTACATGGTCAGTCGCAGGGAAGTTTCACGGAGCTTCGGGTTATCGGAGACGGAAAGGCCGGCACTTCCACGCAGCAATTTGCCAAAGATCCGCAACTTCTATCCCAACTTCTATCTGTGATGAAAGATGTGGATGTAAAGCTGATCCAGGTTGTCCGCAATCCATTTGATGTGATCAGTGTCATGATGGTCAGGGGCAAACGTACCTTTGCAAATTCCATCAATCACTACTTCACGAATTGTGAAAACATCATCAGGCTTCGCGATCTTATGAGAACGAATTTGCTTGCCGTACATTATGAAGACTTTGTCACATACCCGGAGGCAAACCTGACCCGAATTTGCGAATACCTGGATGTGGAACCCCATCCTGATTATTTACTAGCCTGTGCTGGCATCATGCATGAAACCCCTGACCTCAGCCGCAACATGGTGGAATGGACGCCGAAGTGGAAGAAGATTGTGGAAGATAACCTCGCCAGGTACGATTTTTTACAGGGATACAATTTTGAATCTTAATTCTGAAGTACGGCACACGCAATCATACGTTGTCCAACCACCTATCATAGATGGCTCGGATGGGCTTTTGGCTGTTTCACGCCTATTCGACACGCTGAACCAGCAGGACATCCGATACTGTCACTGGAAGAGCAATTTAAGATTGGATTGGGGATTGACGGGCCGCACCGACCTGGACCTTTTGATCGACCCCAAACACGAACAGCCCTTCAAGCAGATACTAGCGGATCAGGGTATCAAGCCCCTGCTTGCTTCCGTTGATAAGCAGTATCCCGGCCTGGAGCATTACCTGGGATTCGACGCGCAGACCGGGCGTTTATTCCATCTGCATGTTCACTTCAAGCTGGTGTTGGG
>JBAVJG010000398.1:0-13852 GCA_049687655.1 Anaerolineales bacterium
CCAACTGCCCAGCGCCTCCGCGCAAGTCCGTCAAATTTTGGGCAGGCCGGGTGAAATCTGGGGCGCTGAATCAGGCACGGATAAACTTGTTGTCATCAGAACAGAATCTCAATGAAATATGATTACATGGGGATGGGAAATGCTTATAAACAAGACTTACGCAGTTCGGTATCCGTCATGGGCGCGTCATCGACGGGCGCAAAGCTGGGTGCGTAAATGGGGGCAATTGCATCGAAGCCCATCATGCTGGGGATGCGGTATTCGGTGTCATCCTCGATGCGCACATTGGTTGGGAATGGGATAGGGGTGCCGTTCGATTGGTATGTGGGAGTGGATTCTTTTGTTGGAAAAGGAGAAGTTTGCGTAGCTATTGGGTAAACCTGCGAGGTCCCCGTACAGGCGGTTATGAAGAGAGAAAAAGCCAGAAAGTAAACGCGTAGAGGCAGCCTCTTCATTTACCTTCTAATTCAGGACAGAAAAGACATCCGGTTCACGCCCCTCGCGGATGGCATCTAGGGTTTCCTGAAGCATGGCCGTTGTCATCGGCCCGGCGTGAATGTAGCGTACCACGCCCTCCGAGTCAATGAACCAACTGGTCGGCAAACCGACCGGTCGGTAAATCTCTGTCAACTTGCCATCCAGGTCCATCACCAGGGGGTACGGAATGTTGTGTTGTGCTTTGAATTCGGCTACTTTCGATTCGGATTCTTGCAGGTTCAAGCCAATGAATACTACTTCGCCGCCCTCGGCATTGTAGACTTCCACCAGATAAGGCGTCTCCGCCTGGCAGGGGCCGCACCAGGTGGCGAAGTCATTGACCAGCACGATCTGGCCGCGGAAATCGTTCAGGCTGATGGTATCCCCTTCCAGCGTAGTGCCGCTGAAATCCGGTGCAAGCTCGCCGATCTCGGTCCCCACCGGTGGTCGCTCCAGCGAACTGACCTGCATATACAACGCAACAGCCATCACACCCACGAGTAACACAAAAACCAGGGGTTTCCAAATATTTTTTATCATCTCTACCTCTGTAGAGAATCAGACAGGATAATGAAATTGTTTCTTACATGTGGGGGAAAGAAATGGGTTAATCCCTCGTCAACTCCACCACCAGCGTATCCAACGCCAGTTCCAGTGAAAATTGACCGGTTTTGACCCCCTCATCGAACTCCAACAATTCACGATAAATGCGTTCCAATACTGGCAGTGTAAATGACCGCGCCTGCCCGGTCGTTTTTTCAGCTACGAACGGGTGCACCCTTAATGCACGTGCTACCTCGTCCTTGTCGCCACGTGAGTCCAGCACTTCGCGCGCCAGCAGCAACAGACGGAACTGCCGGATGACCATACCCCACAGCGAGAACGCATCTTCATTTTCCAGCAGGCGATGCAACAGACGCTGCGCGGAATGGCTGTCACCGCCTGACAGAGCATCCACGAAATCGAAGACACTCTCCTGCGCCGTGACGATGCTGACCGCTTCCACATCCCCGACGTTGATCTGCCGCTCCCAGTTGACATACGCCAGCAGTTTGGCGATCTCCTGCCCCGCCTGACGGGTGTTCACACCCACCATTTCGGCCAGTTTGGCGGCAGCAGGCGGTTCGATTTCGCCGCCCTGGGATCTGGTCTCGTTTACGATCCAACCGGTCATCTCCCAGGGGCGCGGCAGCATGAAGGCCTGTGTTTTGACCAGCTTGCCATTCTTCCCGCTCCATTTCACCAACCAGTGTTTGTTCACATCTCTGGGCTCGATGCCTTCGTAAATGACCATCCGTGCTGATTCAGGGACTTTCTCAATGAAACCTTCGAACTTCTTGCGATCCGTCGGTTTGCTGTACTTCGCAGATGGATCAGCCAGCAGCACCAGGCGTTTCGGCGCTAAAAATGGCATAGCATTGACCGCTGTGTTCAGATCGTTTTCGGTCATCGTGCGCGCATCGAGATTCGCGGTGTTCATATCCGCGCTGGTAGAGTCGGGGAAGTCCGCCTCGAACTCTTTTAGGCGGCGGGCAATCGCGAATTCGTCGTTGCCGTACAGGAAGTAAACGTTGGGCATGAGAGTTGAGCGAGGGTGCGTCGCACTGGATTTGACGGAAATTGTCTTAGCCCCAGCAACATCCGTTAATCGGAATTCTTGCCAAAAGGCAGGTGCGACGCACTTATAGGGCTAACTCCTTGTAATCACACGATGGACGGCCACCCCGCGTTTGCGCACGGGCATGATGTCCTCGATTTGCAGATTACCTAAATCCGCTTCGGTGGTGACCCTGGCCTGAAGAATGGGTCCCAGCGGCTGGCTGAGCACGAAGCCTAACACACCGAAAACTACCGCAAACGGCAGCAACCAGAGTCTCCGTCGCACAGACTTCGAACCGCTTAACGGGAACCAGGCCATACCCCCGGCCATAAGCGCGGTGGTGGCGAAGTTGGTCCCGCACCCGGCGTGGATGGCAAGTTCGCTTTCGCCCGCGCGCAGGCGAGTCCATGCCTCCGTCACAGCGGATTTCAAGTCGTCGGTTGTAACGTTGCCGAGGATGTAAAAACCGGTTGGGTTGGAATGACCGGCCAGGTGGCGCTCAGGGTATTTGGCTGAAAGCATGTGGATGGTGGCGTGTTCGAGGGCGTGATTACGGCGGGTTTCGAGGATGAGGGGTAAGTCTAAAATCATAAGGCGATTATACCCCTTCCCCATTTTCACGAACTTCTGCAAGTCCGAGTATTTCCACGCTCATTTCCAGGGACCCCGAAACTGGGGGAGGGTACAGAAGGTGAGTGAGGGTCGCTAGTTTTTCCCGTTCGTATTTGTCTCCAAAGCTTGATAGGTATCCAATAAGCTGATCAAAATCTGGTCGGTAAAGGTATGCATTTTCCCCAACATTTCCTCCCAGGCTTTGCCAGAAGGGACGTTCGCTTCACTGTACACTTTCATTACCGATTCAATCAGCACACTGCGAAAAAACATGAAAGCACGGGTCGCATCCACATAGCTCAGGTTATAACGGCGCGCGCGCGAGGCATATTCGTAACCCACTGCAAAGGCTTCGGAAGCCGCGTCTTCATTCGTCGAAGCCAGGTAGTTCATCAACCCCTGGAAGAGCGAACGGGAACTCTGACGGTATTGCATGCGGGCATCCTCGTCCAGTTTCTGGTACCAGGATTCGGCTTCCAACCTTCCCTCAGTAACCTGTATACGCACGTTCCGTATGGCTGACTGCATCATATCTTCCGGTTGCACAGTGCGTACTTCGCGGGAGGTCTGTGCCCAGAGCGTCACCTCACTGCGTTTGTAGCGTCGATGCCCGCCTTTGGTGCGATGTACGGGCAGCAACCCCTTATCTGACCATAAGCGCACTGTGCTGGGATGCACGCCCAGCAACTCGGCTGCCGCGCTCAGGGAAAGCCAATCGCCCATTGTCATTCCGCCGCCAAAGCAACTTTTTCAACGAAAGACGGTTCAGCAGCTTTTTGCTTGAATGCAGACACGTCAATGCGTGCCAGTATGATGGCTGCGGCAGCCAGCATGGCAGCCTCGATCCCGAATACGACCAGATAGCCGCTCAATGCCTGACCAGTAGCCTGCGTGACACCATCACGCACGATCCCGCCAAGCAGCGATCCCGTTAATCTGCTCATCGCGTTGGAGAAGCCCCAGGCTCCGATGTACAGGCCGACGTTGCCGGCCACGGTCAGATCGAACATCAACGAGAGATTGGCTACCGTAGAAAGTCCTGTGCCGATACCGAGCAGGGTTACGCCAGTGTAGAAGATACCGAGAGAACTGGTAAAGCCGCTTACTACGATCACAATAAATCCCGCCAAGGCACCCAGATTCCCTGTCTGGGCCACAATGCGTTTGCCGTCTCGCACCGGCGTATTACTGGTACTCCCGGCACGAACGGCGGACAGGCGTCCTTCCATAAAACCCGCAATGATGATAGCAACCAGCACAAAGGTGCCCCACAGCGAGGTAATGCGCGTCGTCTCTGTGACGGACATACCAAAGGCTTCGGCAGCGAACGGCTCGAGCAGCACGTCCTGTCCGAGCAGGGCGGCCAGCAAAAGCAGTAAGTAAATGAAGAATAGTTTCGCTACTGGATTGTCGAGAATGGCGGATATCATTTGTTTGACGGTATAGGTCTCAGCCTGGACTTTAGCGGAATCAACTTTGACGCGTGGTTCCAGCCAGAGCAGGCCAAGCAGGCCCAGGAACAGGGCGGATGCGCCCACAATCTCGAAGGCGCGCATCATAGCTTCGGGCGTATATGGGTCCACCATATGGCTGATACCGATGGCCGTCCCGATGATACTGACAATCATCATGAACCACATGGTCGCGATGGTCTTGCCGCGTCCGTCCTCGCCGGAGAGTTCGGAAGCCAACGAGAGATACGAAACGCTGGACAGGTTATAGCCCATGCCCCAGGCGCCAAACGCACCGATACCAGCCAGGATTCCCAGCCCCAGGTTCTCTGACATCAGAAAGGCGACCTTTGGCGAGAGGATCACACCCAGCACGCACAATAACAGACCGGCCAGGATATAAGGTGTACGCCGCAAACCGAAAAACGGATGACGGTCCGAATAGGAACCAATGGCTACTTGAATGGGGGAAAATAAGTAAGGCAGAGAAGCCAGCAGGGCAACCAGCGTTGCTGAGATAGCCAACTCCTTGATCATGACACGGTTGAGTGTGCTGTTGATGGGCACCAGCGTCATGGCGACGGCAACATGAATGAGACCAAGTTGTATGCGTTTACGCAGCATGTTAAACCTTATCGAGGGATTTCCCTGTGTACTGTACTATATTGTACAAAGAGATGAGAATGCGTCAATGTAGATTTACATAGAATTTTATCAGGGAAATATAAGAACAGTTTTATAGCCGTACGCAGTTCGCAAGAATGTATCTCAAACAAAAGGTGAGCCCTGCCAGGGCGTTAAATAATATCAGCCCTGGAATGTGCTCCCCACATATCCCAGGGCTGACCACGTGGGGTCCCTGCTTCGCGAAGCCCTCCACATGCCACACGGCTACTTCATTTACCCACTCTTCACGTTCCGTGTCAATAAAGTAGATATTTAGCAGGTTCTGTTAACTTAGTTGCTGTATGTGGCAAAAAAGGGTTGCAGAAATTATTCCTATTTGTTGTTTTTTTTCAAGTCCTGGGCGGTTTGAAAAAATTCGTTCGCAGATTGAAGGGTCGACTCACCCACCTGTCCCAGCCTCTGAGCCAATTCAAGCAGACGGGCTTCATCCCCCAGCGGTTCTCCATCCATAGCTGGGTAGCCTTTTCAGCATTGATGTAGGCTTTGTCGCCCAGGACTTGCAGGTCGGTATGCTTTGAGAGCAATTCGAAACCGACTTCCACATTCCAACCGCGATACTCACCAATCAGCGCCATCGCCACCACCCTGTTTCCGGTATCTTTTTAGAAATATTGTGAGTCCCCTTAAATCAAATCAGCCCTGGAATGTGTGCTCCCCACATATTCCAGGGCTGACCACGTGGCTCCCTGCTCCCCCAGCCCTACACGTGCCGAATGGCTACGATGTTCACCTTTGCAAAAATACTATACCATTCGGGCGAGGACAAAATGTAGACAAGTTTATGCGATTCCATTTGATTTCATTGAATCGTAGTATTTTTTCCAGGCCTCCTTAAATGGCATACCTTTTGCACGTGGCGCCAGTTCTTCGAGAATGACATTCAGCCTTTCCACTTCTGACTGAAGGGGAAGCTTCTCGTTTTTCTTAAAAGTGATCAGGTCTCGCAATATGCGCGCCTCGAGCAGAAGATCTGACATACTGGATGCATCTTGTAGATTTTCTTGCATCTGTTCGAGGATAGCCTCCGTTTGTTCACTTGCACGCAATATTGGGATATTGAGCAACGTGGTTGCCTTTCTTATGGATCGGTCTTTAGAATCAGCCAGAGCCCGGTTTATTTCTTCCTGCAAGTTCCCGTTTTCAACGCCTTGCTGACTCTTGACAAGGAGTAGCAGGCTGTGAACATATACGCTGATCGCCCCTAGTTTCAGTTGTGAAGACCCTTGATAAGCCCGGTTGAGAGATGAAAGGCCTTCTTCGACCTGCCCGGCAAGTACCTGAGCGTACCCCAGCAAAGCCATTAATTCCAGTGCTACATAGTGTTCACCTGAAATTTGTATTCCCTTCTGAAGGTACGCAATGGCAGGCTGGTAATCTTCCAATCGTAAATATGTATTTCCAAAATTACGGTAGGCCAGGGCAGTAATTTCAAAATGGCCATAGGTCTGACCGATATAAAGCGCCTGGTTGGCATGTTCCCAGGCCTCATCCAGCAATCCCAGGTTATTACCGTTGAGCGCACTGTAGGCGTAGGCATAACCCAACATGCGCCAGTATTCTGTCTTCTTCCCCAGTTCTATGGCCTTTCCGGAGAATAAATACCCGGTTTCGAAATCACCTTTTATATAGTTTGCCAATCCTATTGCTGTGTAAATATTTAGCACCGCAGGTGATGGAAGAGCACTATGCCTGCGCTCAATTGCACGTTGGAGATACCCGAGACCAATGACGGGATATCCCATCAATACTTCCATAATTCCAATTTGATAGTGCAGATAGGCGTTCAGTTTCTTGAAATCGAGCGTAAGTTCATCGGGCAGCTCTTCTAGTGTTTTGTATAGTATTTCACGAGCCTCAGTGAATTGTCCCAGCATGTAAAGAAATGCGCCCTGGTGCAATTGGGATATCAATTGTTCATACAAATTATCGGTGCGTTGCAAATATGGTATTGCCTTTACGACGACTGCAAGGCCTTTCTCAAACTGATTGGAAGCAAAATAGGCATCGCTCAGACCATCATAGGCGACACCGATCAAGAGATCGCTGTTACTTTCCTGACCAAGTGAAAGCAGGGTTTCATTGATGCGGAATAGTGTTTCTTGGTTATCAATCTCAAAGGCCATTTCCGACCAATTCTCGTAAAGGCGGTAGATTTGCCCTTCAGATAAACCCGGTTCGCGCGGAATAATGCGCTCGGCGTTTGAGAATGCGTCGGTCGCTTCTTGCGTGGAGAAGAGTCGGTAAGCATATAAGCCAGCCTGCACCCAAAAATCAAAGGCTTTGAGTAAACTCCCGCTTTCTTGATAGTGATAGGCAATCGAGGCGGCTTGAGGGATCGCGCGGTCTCCCAGGTATTGCTCAAGTGCGCTCGCGATTTTGGCGTGCAATAGCCGTTTCCGGGCAGGGCTGAGTTCGAATAAGATACTCTCCCGAATTTTCTCATGGGTAAAAGAGTAGGTTGGCTGGTATTCTTGCAGACTGCTTTGGATAAACCTGGCAACCTCGAGTTCGACGAGCGCTTCCAGGGCACTGACCGCATCCGCTTCTGTTACTTGTTGCACCAAGGATAAATTGAACTCCGGTCTCATAAGCGAGGTGGCCTGCAGGATGTCAAGAGCCAGGTCAGATAATCCCTGCATGCGCGCCTGTATCAACTGGTGCACACTGGGAGCCAGAGGAATACTCATGATTTCTTCTATATTCCGGCTGTCGCTTATCTCAAGCATGGCCTGCAACGTTTCCAGCAGATATAACGGATTTCCGCCGGTATCCCGGTTGAGCCGTTCAACGAATTCCCGCGGTGGAGATTGAACCAGCACAAACTGGACCAAATTCGCAACTTCCTCGGCCTCTAAACTGGTCAATTCGATCTGGCGCAGTTTTTGTGATGGTGTGTTTATGAGCAATTTATCCAACCATGGATTCTTCTCTTCAGTGCGGGCGGTCATCATCAGAAAATTATGGCCACTATCAAAAAAGGACTGCTGTAACAGGTAGGACAGAATTGCCAGAGAAGATTCATCTACCCAGTGAACATCATCTACAAACAAAACCAGCGGACTCGCGCTTGCCAGCATACGTAGCAATTGATGAACTGCATCCAGGAGAACCGTACGGGGATGGTCAATCCTGGTGAGATCCTGAGACTGCAAATCAGGGTGAATCTCTATGAGCTCGGGAAGGATAATAGCCAGCGGGGCGGCCCAGGATGGTGAAAGACGTTGCCATTCTTCCGGCCGTATCGAATGGCGTAACAGGTTTATCCAGGCGTAGTATGGCAGGTTGCTCTCCGTGGGGTGCCCGGCGGCCATCAAGAGTCTCGGTTTTGTTTCGCGCCTTTGGTAACACTCCTGTACCAGGCGGGTTTTCCCTATACCCGCTTCACCAAAGATGACAACACCGGTGGCTGTGGAGCAGAATTTGTCGATCTGATCGATGATTTCGCTTCGTCCGACGAAGGGCGTGTGAACACTGGCATGGGTAGACCATCCCACAGGCTGGCCAACTTTTTTGATCGGTTGTGTATCAGAAATTCGATCTTTTAACAGCCGAATAGGTTCAGGGAGTTCACTGCTAAACTCCTTTAGATATAGGGCTTCAATTTCATAGTAGTGCTTTCTGGCATCACTTCTTCGATTCAGATCAAGATAAGTCTTCAAAAGTAGATAATGTAGGTCCTCATCCAGATTATTCAGTTGTAGGGCCATGAGAACCCACACGATGAGCTGTTCCAAGTTTCCAACAGCCGTTTCGTGTTCTATTAAACGGTTTAGAATGTGTAGAAGATGATGCTGAATTTTTGCTTCCTGGGTACGTTGCCAGTTATCCAGGGATGGAGATTCCGGCCAGTTGAACCCGGAGAGGAATCCGGGCCCACGCCATAATTTTGACGCTTTTGTCAGGTTGTGGTAAGTAGTGGCTGGTAGTGGTTTTGACGCTGACAATTGCCAGGGAAGTCGGCCAATATCCTCAAGTAGATCGTTGAACTCGAGCAAGTCTACCCAGGCTTTCTCGGGACTGAGTAGAACAGTTTCGCCGATTGTTTCAATCGAATCCGGATCCGGCAACGCATTGCGCAATTTGGCGAGATTGTCACGTAAGCGCGAACGCCCAACACGGTCAGATACCTCCGGCCAGAAATGATCCTGCAAGTTGCTGCGTGAGATTGGTCTCCCCTCTGCAGCCAAATAGTACAACATAGCCCGTGGAATACGACGGGCTATCGTCAGTGGTTCTTCATCCCATAATAAATAGGGTGCACCTAATAAATGTACGTGCAGCATAATTCCGACCTGTCTTCCGGTTTACCGGAGGACAGGTTCTACTTTTTAAGCCTTACTCATCTCCTGCGCTGTCTGCAAAATTTCATTCGCCGATTGCAGCGTCCCTTCGCCGACTTCGCCCAGCATCTGGGCCAACTCGAGCAATCGGGTCTCCCCTTTCAACGGCTCGGCGCGAGTCAATGTGCGATTATCCTGGATTAGTTTTTGTACCTGATAGTGCTCATCGCCGAAAGCGGCCAATTGCGGCAGGTGTGTGACGCAAAACACCTGATGTTTGCGCGCCAGGTTCCATAATTTCTGGCCGACCACCAAGCCTACCCGTCCACCGATACCCTGGTCGATCTCGTCGAAGATCAAGCTGGGGACTTCGTCCGCGCTGGCCAGCACGTTCTTCAAAGCCAGCATCAGGCGCGAGGTTTCGCCACCGGAGGCCACCTTGACCAGCGGTTTCAGCCCCTCACCGGGATTAGGCGCCACCAGGAATTCCACCTTGTCGTACCCGTTGTGGTCAAACGCCAGGCGTTTCCCATCTTCCAGTGGGATGCCGGCCGGGTCATCTTTCGTCTGGAAATCCACCGAGAATTGCGCTTCAGCCATGCGCAGGTCGTCCAGTTCAGTCTCGATGGCCTTGCCCAAATCAGTCGCAGCCGCCAGACGTTTCTTGGATAAGACACTGCCTTGTTCAGCCAGTTTCTTGAGCAAAACTTTCTCTTCGGATTCGAGTTCCTCGATGCGGTCCGAAGCGTAGCTGATATTTTCCAGTTGTTTTCTTGCATCTTCGCCAGAAGCAATCACCTTTTCGATCGAGCCACCGTATTTGCGATTCAGGCTGAAGATCAGATCCAGTCGCTCCTCGACTTCTTCCAACCGTTTGGGGTTGAATTCGAGCTCCTCTAAGTAATCTCGCAGTCCCCGGACCAAATCTGACAGCGTCTCTTCCAGAGCGGTGGCCTGCTCGGAAAGCTCCGAATGGTCGGTGTCGATCTTGGCCAGCCCCATCATGGCCTGGGCGGCCTGCCCCACCAGGTCGCTGGCGGCAGGTGTTTCGGGCGTACCCTCATCGAGCGCGGTTAAGGCACTCTGGGCATACCCGGCCAGCGACTCGGCATTCGCCAGCTTGTCGCGTTCAAGTTTCAATTCATCGTCTTCGCCAGGCTTGAGTCTGGCGGCTTCGATCTCATCGGCCTGGTAAGTCAGAAAATCGATGCGGCGTTCGGCCTCCGCCTGGGTCTGGCGCAAATCTTTCAATTCGTGGCGCACAGCCAGCAGCTTGTGATAGCTTTGACGGTACTCCTTCAGAGCGTCCCCCACGTCTGCGTAACGGTCCAGCAGGCCCAGATGCGCGCGTGTATCGAGCAGGGACAGGTGCTCCGATTGGCCGTGGATATCCACCAGCAGCGCACCCAGCTCTTTGAGCAGGGATACGTTCACGGTCCGGCCATTGACGCGCGCAACACTGCGTCCTTCGCGCCGGACTTCACGAGTCAGCGTGACGTAGTTCTCATCATCCAGTAATTCTTCCCGTTTCAGGATTTCGTGCAGCGCATCTTTCTCCGGACCCTTGAGACTGAAAAGGCCTTCGACGAAAGCGGTCTCGGCCTCCGACCGGATGAGGGTGGTCTCAGCGCGCCCGCCAATCAGCATGGTAACCGCATCAAGGATGATGGACTTGCCCGCCCCGGTCTCGCCGGTCAGGATGATCAGGCCGGAACCAAACCTGAGTTCCAGCCTGTCGATGATGGCGAAATTTTGGATGCGAAGTTCTGTGAGCATAGGTTATCTGGAAAATTGAAAACCAGAGATGCGAGCATAGACAGTGGGTGTAGCGACAAAGAGGTAAAGTCCCTGCCAGATGATTGAAAAATAGCTGCCAGTAAACAATAGGAAAAGGGTAACCGGAAGGGCCCCCGCAATCACACCTGCGGCAACCAGCCAGAACAACTGTTTAGAGCGCCGTTTGCGCAAAGCAGACTGAGTGATATTGGCAATAATGGCGCCTGCTGCGCCCGCAATTGCAAAGGACACAAACCACATGAAGAAACCGATAAAACCGGAGATGACGACCAGGAGGAGGCTGGCAACCAGCGAGAGCGCAGCGGCCGTGCCAAACCCGATCAGGTAGTCGTACCATTCAGCCGTATTGAAAATCCTTTGCTGTTCGCGGACGCATTCTCTGCAGCGGTAGCCGGTCGGTGTATGGACAGCGCACTGCGTACAGATAGGCCGCTCGCAGCGGTTGCAGCGCAGACTGGTCTCACGGTTGGGATGGACGTAGCAATAGAGCGTATTGGTTTCTTCGGTCATCGAGACATTCCTATAGCGGGATTTTGGTTCATATGCGCGGTCAGGTTGCGGTAGAAGTAGCCCGCGTCTCCAAAGCGGACGAATTGGGCTGTATAACCAGCCGCACGGATATCTACACGGTCATCCTCAGCCAGACCGGTGGGAATGGCCCCATCCACGCTCAGGATGGCGTTCTCACTCTTCACATCGATGCTGATGGATGAGCCTTCGGCCAATACCAACGCCCGGTCTACGGACAGGTGCGGCGCGATTGGGACGATCAGGATGTTGCGCAACTCCGGCGGCAGGATCGGTCCCCCGGCCGCCAGCGCGTATGCAGTGGAACCGGTCGGTGTGGCAGCGATCAGCCCGTCGGCGATGTAGGTGGTCAGCAGGTGGCCATCGGCACTGGCGGCCAGCTTGACAGGCCGCAGATACTGCCCGCGACCTACAACGACTTCGTTGAGCGCCTGCCAGGTACCGAGCACCTCCCCGGCGCGGACGTGTTCCACGCGCAGCATCAAGCGGTTTTCGATCCAGGCTTCGCCGTTGAACAGGCGTTCCAGCATATCGCGCCATTCAGTTTGTTGCACCTGGATGAGAAAGCCCAGCCTTCCCAGGTTGATGCCCAGAATAGGGACGCCACACGGAGCGCATAAATGTCCCGCCCGCAGCATGGTTCCGTCACCACCGACAGCGATCAACAGGTCGAAATCACCGTTTTTAACGCGCTTGCGCAGGCCTTCCTCGTACAACGACCCAGAGGGTGCCTGCAATCCTTTTTCACTGAGATAAGTGGAAATGGCTTCAGCTTCAGCAAATGCGGCCGGCATCTTGGGATAAGCGGTCACGACCGGGCGCTGCGGGAGGAAGGGGTCGGACATAATGACGCAATTATACCTGTTGTATATGGGTCAATCCACATTGCGCACGAAAGGATAAGCTCCGCCCTGGTTACACCAAGCTCTGGTCGCAAAGATTCCTGTATCCGCAACGGGCGCAGCGGGCGGGTTGTTCGTGCGAGCGATCGACCTCACTCTTGATTTCGTCCCGGCGCATGTCGGCCAATAAGTCCATCAAGGCAAATTCCAGTTCGGGGGTATAGTCGATGGCGAAGTCACGGTCGTTGTAATGAATGATGCCGTAGGGTGGACGCTTGCCGTACGTTTTTTCGACCAGCAGGCAATACGAGGCCAACTGGAAGATGTGCGAATCATAAGGGGATTCCGGTGCTCGTCCTGACTTGACCTCTACAGGTATTACGACACTTTTCTGGCGGACAAGGTAATCTGGCTTGCCGGTCAACTTGAGAGGCTGGTAATAGAGCGGGCGCTCGACCTTTCCCCACGCTCCCGTATCCGTGTAGATAACACGTCCGCCGGGCAATCCAGCTTCGCGGCGTTGTTGGCCTGAGCGCCAGAAGAAGATCAGTGCCAGGATGAATAGAAAAAGTACAACGTAGAGCATATCAAACCAAAAGGTTAATCGTTCGACCAATCTGCATTTTGGATGACCACCCGGTAACCGTCCAGGTCTTCGAAGGTTTTGCCCTGATTGTCCCAGTAGGGATTATAGGATTGGACCGGTTTGAAACCGGCTGCATCCAATTGTCTGCAACGTGTTTCCCATTCTTCTCTGTCCGGAATGTAGAAAACCAGCAAATTGTCTTCATTGGGCGCTCCCCCAACCGAATGCCCACGATGGCGGGTGAACTCAAAGTGGTAGTCCATCCCGGCCTTTCCCAGCATGACACCCTCGAAACCCTGGTGGTCTTCAAAAGAAGCGATGATCTCAAGGTCAAGCCCATGCCTGTACATTTGCACGATGGTATCCAGGTGATCGGTTGGGCGGGCAACGCGGAGGTGGGCCTGCATGACAGCCTCCTAGATCCAGTTGGCGGTGCAATAGCTGACGAGCATCACCAGTGCCGCCAGCAACAGGATAAAACCCAGCGTGCGCGATAGTCCCGCTGCCACTACTTTGCGCCCATGTTTCCGGTGCAGTTCAGTCCCGCTGGCGAGTTCAGCCAGGTTTTCGGATTGGAATCCCTGCTGACGGTACCACCAGGCACGGCGGCAGTACAGGTAGTTCCCAATGTCAGAGGAGCGGATGACTTTCATGAGCCGAGTATAGCACATTTATTCTATCTCAGATGTCATTGCGAGCCCCGAATCCCGCAAAGTAGGAGAAGGGGCGTGGCAATCTCAAAGTAACTTTGAAACATATCATCCCATGAATACGTTAGATTGCCACTTCACCGCTACGCGGCTCCTCGCAATGACACTTGAACGGTATAATCTGCCCCATGTCCGAATTCCGCTTCTTCCACCCCATCGAAGTCCGTTACGGTGACCTGGACCCGCAGGGCCACCTGAACAACGCCAAATACCTGACTTTTTTCGAAGCAGGCCGCATCAATTATTTCACCCATCTGGGGCTTTTCACGCCGGGACAATCCT